>JAMPXI010000164.1 GCA_023701265.1 Desulfuromonadales bacterium
CAAATCGGGAGAAGATCATTCAGTTGAATGAGGCCGCTGTCCGGAACCATCTCGGCCAGATTGTCCGCAGCACGGTGGAGCAGACCCTGAACGAGATGCTCGATGCCGAAGCCGATCGACTGCAATATTTCGGGGACGGTTCTCAAATAGCTGTTTAATATCAATATGTTGCAATTTATTTATTGTCATGACCTATGTGAGGTTCTTGGGACGGTTCTCGAATAGCTGATTAATATCAGCACTTTGCAATTAAATTTCATGACAAAATCCACTGGAGGGAAACATGCCGACAATTCTGTTTGTCATGGGCTGGCGTTTCTTTTTCTACGCCAACGAAGGCAACGAACCGATCCACATCCACTGCCGCAAAGGCGACATGGAAGCCAAATTCTGGCTGGACACCGAAAACTTTGCCATCGAGGTAGCCCATTGCTACAATATGGGAGCAAAGGATCGGCGCGAAGCCAAGAAGATCATCTTCGAGTATTTTGAGTTCATCGAAAGCGAGTGGCACCGGTTTCAGAAGGAGGCAGGACGATGAAAAAGCTCCACGAAGTTGACCATGTCATTGTCACCGACGACAGTCTGAACCTGCGCATCGACGGCCAGGATTACCGCTTTGCCCTGGCCGAAGTCTCCCCGCGCCTGCTCGCCGCCACCGCTGCCGACCGCGCCAACTTCGAAATCTCCCCTGCCGGCTACGGCATCCACTGGCCGACCATCGACGAAGACCTCTCCATCGACGGACTGCTCGGCATACGCCACAAACCGCCATTCCATGGGCAGCAGGCCGCTATCTGAATGTCCGTAAGCCCCAATTTCCGCATGACCTCTACGCATCGTTTACCATCACCGTCGCCTCGGCGACGATCATCCACATCCACCTGACTACCCCGTTCCGCGTCGCCACGGAACCGCTCTGCCCATGATCTCTCGCCCCCTGCTCATCGTCCTGGTCCTCATCAGCATTGAGGTGCTGGTGCGACCTTGAGACGGACTCCGGGAGGGACGATGTCGGAAATTTCGAGCGTGGATCGCGGTTACTTCGGGGAAAATCAGGACAGGCAGACTTCGACCCGGTTGCGGCCGTTGTGCTTGGCCCGGTAGAGGGCGTCGTCGGCTTCGCGGATCAACTGGTCCATCGTGGCGATGGCCGGGTGGGGGAGGGCGGCCACGCCGAAACTGGCCGTCATGCGCAAATCGGCGAGAGGGCCGGTGAAGCTGAGGGACTCGATCTGTTGGCGCAGGCGCTCCGCGCCGCGCCGGGCAATCTCCAGCGTGGCCTCCGGCAGGACCAGGGCAAACTCCTCCCCCCCGTAGCGGGCGGCCAGAATGTCGTCACCCGGTTCAGGGCGGAGCAGGTTGGCCACGGCGATCAGAACCTCGTCCCCCCCCTGATGGCCATAGGTGTCGTTGATCTTCTTGAAGTGATCGATGTCGAGCATGACCATTGCCAGCGGCGCGGCATTCCGCCGACTGTATTCAAAGGCGTGCTGCAGGACCATCATGAAGCGCCGCCGGTTGGCCAGCCCGGTCAGGGGGTCGGTCCGGGAAAGCTGCTCCAGGCGCCGGTTGCTTTCGCGGAGCTTGTCCTGCAGTGACTTGATCTTGAGCTGCACCTTGACCCGGGCCACCAGTTCGCCGGGATCGAAGGGTTTGGTCACATAGTCGCAGGCCCCCCGCTCCAGACCGCAGATCTTCTCTGCCTGGGTTTCATGGCCGGTGAGGATGATGACCGGGATATCGCGCAAGGTATCGCTCACCTTGACCCGGTCAAGGAAACCGAGTCCATCGATGCCGGGCATCTCGAGATCACAGATGATCACGTCAACCAGACGTTGACGCAACTGTTCCAAGGCTTCGATGCCGTTGCGGGCGGCATGCAGCTCTGCCTGCAGATCAGCCTTGCGCAGAGCGTCGAGGATCATCTCGCGGGCGACTGCAGAATCGTCGATGACAAGAATCGCAGGGGGCATGGTCACAATCCTTATTTTCTAATGATACGGTACTCTTGGTCTCTTCGCAAAGCAGAGATTTATCTTTCTGCGCATATCCGGTCGTCGGGTATAATTAAATCGACAACGGATATTTGCCGGGAAGGAGGTCCCTCATGTCGTTAGTCAAAACCTGGTATCCCCCGGATGCCGCCGCGGAGAAATTCGGCGTCAGTGGCGGGCAAATTCTGGAATGGGTGGCGGAAGGGTTGGTGCGCGCCGAGCAGGATGGGGAAAAGGTCACCCTGGTCAATATCGACGATGTCCGCATTGAAGTCGAGGCCATGGTCAACCGTTCCGGTTGAAGACTGATGTCCTCTTCGCAGATTTATGATGTCGCCCTGGTCGGGGGCGGAATAGTCGGCTGCGCCACGGCTCTCGCCTTGACCGAGACCCATCCCGGGCTGAAGCTGATCCTCCTCGAAAAGGAGGCACGGCTGGCCGCCCACCAGACCGGGCACAACAGCGGTGTGATCCACGCCGGTCTCTACTATAAGCCCGGCTCACTGAAGGCCAAAAACTGCACCGCCGGCCGTGAGGCACTTTATGCCTTCTGCGCCGAGCACAGCATCCCCTTCGAGCGCTGTGGCAAGGTGGTGGTGGCGGTCGACGAGCGCGAATTGCCGGCTCTTGACGAGTTGGAACGGCGCGGCCGGGCCAACGGGCTGGACGGGCTGACACGGCTGGATGCTGCACAGGTGCGGGAGCGCGAACCGCACGCGGCCGCGGTGGCCGGGCTGTTCGTGCCACAGACCGGCATTGTCGACTACACCCGGGTAACCGAAACGATGGCCGAACTGGTGCGTCAGGTCGGCGGGGAGATCCGTCTTGGCACGCAACTCCATAAGGCGCAAGGGACGGCGGATGGGGTGCGTCTGACCACGACGGCCGGCGAACTGAAGGCGCGCTTGCTGGTCAACTGCTGCGGTCTGCACTGCGACCGGGTGGCGCGGCGCTGCGGGGTTGAACCCGGGGTGCGTATCGTGCCGTTTCGGGGTGAATACTACGAGGTCAGGCCGGAGCGGCGCGACCTGGTGCGCCACCTCATATACCCGGTTCCTGATCCGACCCTGCCGTTTCTCGGGGTGCATTTTACCCGCATGATCGACGGGACCCTGGAAGCCGGGCCGAATGCAGTACTTGCCTGGAAGCGCGAGGGCTACCACTGGAGCGACATCTCACCGCTCGATGTGGCCGACACCCTGGTTTTCCCGGGTTTTTGGCGGCTGGCCGGGAGTTTTTGGCGGATCGGCCTGGCCGAGTATCGGCGCTCCTTCTCCAAAAGCGCGTTTGTTGCCAGTCTGCAGCGGCTGGTCCCGGAGGTCGCCGCTGCCGACGTGGCTCGCGGCGGGGCAGGGGTACGCGCCCAGGCGGTCGGCCGCGACGGCAAGCTGGTCGACGATTTTCGCATCGTCACCACCGAACGGATGGTTCACGTCCTCAACGCACCCTCCCCGGCGGCGACCGCTTCCCTGAGCATCGGCAAGGTAATTGCCGGGGAAGTCGGCAAGCTGCTCAACGGTTGAATCAAAATGGGGACAGAATTGAATTCTGTCCCCATTTTGTTCAAGCCTTGCGACGGTTACGTTCAGACCGTCTCGCCCTTGCCGGCCGCCCGCTTGTACGCTTCCTTCCCTTCGTGGAAACCTTCCTTGAGAGCTTCCTTCTGGGTTTTTGTGTAATCTTTGGCGTGCGTGAGCTCCTCTTGGAGTTTCTCGCGGGTGCGCCCCAGGCCATCGACGATTTTCTGACGGGTCTCTTTCCCGGATGAAGGAGCAAACATCAGGGCGGCAACTCCGCCGGCGACGGCTCCGACCAGGAAACCCAACAGCACATTGCTCGTTTCGCGATTCATGGCAAACCTCCTCTTGTTAGTTGTCGGCTGTGTTTTCGTCGGTATGCTGCCGACGACGTTCCATATAATGCTTGACCGAAGCGAAAGCGGTTTTGACGCCGGCGAAAATGGCGATATATGACTTCAGGCGTTGCATCACTGACAAAGCCCGGCTGGCGTCATTGTCCGCCAGATCGCGCATCCGTGCGCTGACCGCGGAAAAATCGGCGACGATGTGATGACCTTCCTGGACCAGCAGCCGGGCCGATGTCACGGTGGCCGTGCTCTCTTCGGTCAGCACCTTCAGGGAGACGAGCAGGTCGTCGGTCCGATCGATGGTCGTTTCGAGGCGACCGACCGTGCGGTTGATGCGCACCATGACGATGATGAAGTAAATCAACGCCGTGATGCCGACTCCGGCAACCAGGGTCAGCAGAAATGCGGTGTAACTGATGGTCACGGTCATAATCAA
>JAMPXI010000041.1 GCA_023701265.1 Desulfuromonadales bacterium
GAAAACGGGATGATGTCGGTGGCTGATGGTTTTTCGAGCGCGCGGATGGCATTGCGCAGAGCACGGCCCTGCTGCTCGGTCTGACCGAGTCGCCCATGGATCTTGGCCGAGAGATAATGAGCCATGACGAAGTCGCGGTCGAGCCAGAGGACCTTCTGGTATTCAACCAGCGCCCGTTCGAGCTGTTCCTCCATGTCGAGGATCAGGCCACGCAGAAGGTAGGCGGCCGGGCAGAGATCGTCGTAGCGAATCGCCCGGGCACACCATTGCCTGGCTTCGTCGTGGCGGCCCTGATTGGCGCAGAGCAGCCCCTTGCCGACCAGGGCCAGGGCATGCTCTGGAGCAAGGGCCAGGACTTGGGCGAACCAGCTTTCGGCTGCGGCAAACTCCTCGCGGTCGAAGGCGGCCATGGCCTGTCGGTAGAGTTCTTCAGGGTCCGGCGGAGGAACCGGCGACAGGAACGGGGAAGGGGGGGAGGAAACTGCGGATGGTTGTGACGGCACCGCCAACAGCAGCGGGACGGGGGGGAGTGGCGGCGAAACCGGCGGCGCGGGCTCAGGCCGCACCGGCAGTGATACCGGCTTTACTGCCTGGGGCGTCTTGAGCTGGTAGAAGAAAGCTCCGTGCTGGTGGTGGCGCTGGAAACGGTCCGATACGTACTGCAGGGTTTCCGCATGACCAAGGAGCAGATAACCATCGGAATTGAGGCAATCGGCGAAGCGGGCGACGATCTTGCGCATCGTCTCGCTGCGGAAATAGATCAAAACATTCCGGCAAAAAATCAGGTCGAGACCGGCGGTGCCGTTGGTCGGGTCAGGGAAGGGTCCGACCTGCAGGTTCAGGTAGGCAAATCGCACCAGACTGCGAACCTTTTGGTCGAGAATGAAATGGTCACCGGCCTGGTGGAAGTAGCGCTCCCGGTAGCGCGGCTCGACCTGGCGCAAGGCGCGCTCGCGGTAGATCCCCTCGCGGGCCTGGCGGAGGGAGCGCTTGTTGATGTCGGTGGCAAGGATTTGCACGTCCCAGTCGCGCAGCTGCGGGAAATTTTCCAGCAGCTTCATCGCCAGCGAATACGGCTCCTCGCCGGTCGAGCAACCCGCCGACCAGAAACGCAGACGGCGACTTTGCGCCGTGCGCTCAAGCAAAGCCGGCAGCACCGTGTTGACCAGGGCGTCGTGGTGTGCCCGATAACGGAAAAAACAGGTTTCCCCGACAGTGAGCAGCCCCACCAACTTATTGAACTCGTCCTGATTGTCCTGACTGCGGGAAAGATAGTCGAAATAGCGCTGGGGCGCAGTCATCTGCAACGCCTGCATGCGGCGTTGCAGGCCGCGTTCGAGCAGCCGCCAGTTGTTGGCGGAAAAGTGCAGACCGCTATGCTGGTTGAGCAGTTCCGTAAAGGGGTCGAGCTGCTTCACCGAGAAATGCCCGGCCAGCTGCACCGGTGCCAAGGCAGAGGTCCGCGCCACAGAATTCAACAGGCGAGCACGATCGAAGGGCCGTGCCTGGAAATCGTAAACGTCGAGAAGTTCGTACTCGAGATCGGGATCTTCGCTGATGACGATCACCGGCAGATGCCGCAAATGCCGGTGACTGCTCAGGCGCTGGTAGAAGTCGTAGCCGGGATCCGCCGCGTTGGTCATGCTGACAATCACCAACCCGGGGGGATTTGCGGCCAAAGCGGTCAGGAGTGCGCGCGTCGGCTGGCTGCAGACGACCGTATGCCCGGCCTGCTCCAGCCAGCCGCGTACTTCGCGACAGAGCGCCATGCCGTTGTCAATGATGTGAATCGGGAACGACTTGGTCATGGTCCCTTTCAGGATTCCGCACCAACCATTTTCGCCCAACTGTCGCGCAGAGTCACCGTCCGGTTGAAGCGTGGGCGACCGGGGGCTGTTCCCGCGTCAACGCAGAAGTAGCCAAGGCGTTCAAATTGGAAACAGCTGCCTGGCGCTGCCGCGGCAAGCGTCGGCTCGAGCAGGGCTTCGCCCAGTATCTCCAGGGATTCCGGGTTCAGCGTGCCCCGATAGTCGCTCGCCTTGTCAGCCGTGGGGTTGGCCACGCTGAACAGCCGGTCGTAGAGGCGGATCTCCGCCGGCACGGCATTGGCTGCCGCCACCCAGTGGATGATCCCCTTGACCTTGCGGCCATCCGGGGTCTCGCCGCCCCCGGTCGCCGGATCATAGCTGCAGCGCAGCTCTTTGATCTCGCCGCTGGCCGGATCCTTGATCACCTCGTCGCAGCGGATGATGTAGGCGTAGCGCAGGCGCACCTCACGTCCCGGTGCCAGGCGGAAGTACTTGCCGGGAGGATTCTCCATGAAATCGTCGCGCTCGATATACAGCTCGCTCCCGAAGGGAAGCATGCGGGTGCCGAACGCTGGCTCCTTCGGGTGGTTCGGCACGGTGAGCTGCTCGGCCTCCCCCGCGGGGTAGTTGGTGATCACCACCTTGAGCGGACGCAGCACCCCCATGGCGCGCGGCGCGGTGCGATCGAGCTCCTCGCGCACGCAGTCCTCCAGCACGCTCATATCGATGACGCTGTCGCTCTTACCCACCCCGATCCGGTCGCAGAAGGTGCGAATCGCTGCTGCCGGGTAGCCGCGCCGGCGCATGCCGGAAAGGGTCGGCATGCGCGGATCGTCCCAACCGGCCACGCGCCCCTCGTTGACCAGTTCGAGCAGACGGCGCTTGCTCATTACCGTGTAGGTCAGGTTGAGACGGGCAAATTCGATCTGCTGCGGGTGGTAGATCGCCAGAGCGTCGCACAGCCAGTCGTAGAGTGGGCGATGGGCCTCGAACTCCAGGGTGCAGATCGAGTGGGTGATCCCTTCGATCGAATCCGACTGGCCATGGGCAAAGTCATACATCGGGTAGAGGCACCAGGCATCGCCGGTGCGGTGGTGGGTCGCGTGGAGGATGCGGTAGAGCACCGGGTCGCGCAGATTGAGATTGGGGGAGGTCATGTCGATCCTGGCGCGCAGGACCCGGCTGCCGTCCGCGAATTCGCCGGCACGCATGCGCCGCAGCAGATCAAGATTCTCGGCGACGGTCCGATTGCGGTAAGGACTTTCCCGCCCCGGCTCGGTGAGGGTGCCACGGTACTCGCGAATCTGGTCGGCGCTGAGATCGCAGACGTAAGCCAGCCCTTTTTCAATCAGCCGCTCGGCGAAGCCGTAGAGTTTTTCGAAATAGTCAGACGCGTAGTACTCGTGCGTCCCCCAATCGAAGCCGAGCCAACGGACATCGGCCTTGATGGCATCGATGTACTCCTGCTCCTCCTTGACCGGGTTGGTGTCGTCGAAACGCAGGTGGCAGCAACCGCCATAGTGCAGGGCCAGCCCGAAATTGAGGCAGAGCGACTTGGCGTGGCCGATGTGCAGGTAGCCGTTGGGCTCCGGGGGAAACCGCGTGATGATCGCCTGGTGCTTGCCACTAGCCAGATCCTGGTCGATCAGGGTGCGGATGAAATTGGTCCCGGCGGACGGCGCGGGGATGGTCATAAGAACGAAAATCCTCTCTCGGAGATCAGGCGATCGGCGGCACGCTGCCGGAACGCTCCATCAGCACTACGGCATGGGCGGCGATCCCCTCGCCACGCCCGGTGTAGCCAAGCTGTTCGGTGGTGGTGGCCTTGACGTTGATCCGCCCGGGCTCAACCCGGCAGGCCCCGGCAATATGCCTGTTCATGGCGGGGATGTGCGGGGCGAGTTTCGGCTGCTGCGCGACCACCGTGGCATCGAGGTTGCCGACCCGGTAGCCCTGCTGCGCCGCCAAGCCAACGACATGCTCGAGCAGACGCATGCTGTTGATCCCCTGGTAGGCTGGATCGGTGTCGGGAAAATGCTTGCCGATATCACCCAATCCCAATGCGCCGAGGATCGCATCACAGATGGCGTGCAGCAGCACGTCGGCATCCGAGTGGCCGAGCAGGCCGAGCGGCCACGGAATCGTTACCCCGCCGATGATCAAGGAACGATCGGGAACCAGACGATGAACGTCGAAGCCGTGGCCGATGCGCATAGGACACTAACCCTCCAGCACCCCGGCGGCCAGCAGCGCCCGGGCCAGGGCGAGATCGGCCGGTGTGGTGAGCTTGAAATTGAAGGGGCTGCCGGGGAGCACCGTTACCGGCCAGCCACACCACTCCACCAGGGCGGCATCGTCGGTACCGGCAAACCCGGCCTGCAGGGCCCGTTGGTGCGCCTCGCGGATGATCGCGAAACGAAACGCCTGCGGGGTCTGCGCCTGCCAGTGGCGGCTGCGCTCAAGGGTTCGCACGACTTTTCCCGCGGCCACTTCCTTGATGGTGTCCTGGGCCGGAACCGCCAGCAGCGCCGCGCCATCAACAGTGGCCGCCGCGACCAGCGACGCAATCTGCGCCGCCGGAAAAAACGGGCGCACCCCGTCGTGGATCAGGATCACGTCGTCATCGGCCGCTCCGCAGGCCGCCAGGCCGTTGCGTACCGAATCCTGGCGCTCGGCGCCACCGGCGATGATCGAACGGACCT
This sequence comes from Desulfuromonadales bacterium, assembly GCA_023701265.1. Classification (GTDB taxonomy): domain Bacteria; phylum Desulfobacterota; class Desulfuromonadia; order Desulfuromonadales; family BM103; genus VAUL01. The sequence continues at coordinate 4,511 of JAMPXI010000041.1, forward strand.
TGGCCAGCCCGCATCGCGCCACCACCTGGTCGCGGCAGAACGGCCGCTCATCATCCGGAACGATGACATGCAGGGCATCTATGCACTCCAGGGCCGCCAGTCGGGCGAGCGTATGCGCCAGAACCGGCCGGTCGCCGAGTTCCAGGTACTGCTTGTTGCCATCGGCGCCCATGCGGCGGCCGGTGCCGGCAGCGGGAATCAGAACATGCACGGCCATAGCACAGTGGTCCGTCCGGGAAAAATCAATGGGGCTTGATTATAAGAAGTTGAAACGATTAAAGAAAGCAGAAAAACCAAGACCGGGCACGCGTGGCACCCGGTCTTGGTTTCAAAGCAGGGGAGATCAGTTGACCATGGTCTCCAGACGGCTGCAGACCATGTCCTCGGTGACCCCTTCAGCCAGGGCCAATTCCTTGACCAGCAGGCGGCGGGCCAGTTCGAGCACTTTTTTCTCGCCGTAGGAGAGTTCCTTCGATTCGCGAATCAGAAAAAGCTCCCGCAAGACCTGGGCGACTTCAAGGGGATTGTTGGTCTTGATCTTGTCATGGTATTCGCGCTGCCGGCGGCTCCACGACGAGATGGCCAGCTGGCCGACCCGTTTTTCGCCAAGAAGATTGTAGACCGAAGGAATGCTTTCCCGGCTGATGAGGCGGCGCAGACCGACCTGACCGGCGTTGGCCACCGGCACCATGATGGTCATGTCGTTGTCGATGATGCGCAGGATGTAGTAATCGTGGGTTTGTCCGCAGAGTTGGCGGGTTTCGATCGCTTCGACAATGCCGACCCCTTGGGCCGGGTATACTGCTTGGTCACCGACTTTGAACATAAATTCCTTACCTCCCACCTCAACCGGGAAGTTGTAACCATATCACGAGAATCTGAAAATGTCAAGGAAAGTGCCGATAATTCACAGATTTGCCTTTGACCACGGTCACCGGCGATAGGGAGAGAGGCGAATCGACCCCACCTCGGCCATCTGCCCTGCAGACACCTCGCGGCATCCTGCCGCGCCCTCGCCGAGCACCCCGTAGAGTTCCCCGGCAACCGGTTGGCCGCGGGTCCGGGTGCGTGCCGCCAGACACCAGCGACCGGGACGATTGACGTAAAGGGTAAAATGCCCATCCTCGCCCACTGCCGGCGATGTCGCCTCAGGCATGCGTTTCAGATCACCATCCGGGTAGGCAATGACAAACGCTCCCGACAACGGGTGGCCGGCCGCGTCGACCAGGGTACCGGTGAAACCGGTATCGCCGCTGGTCAGCGTCCCTTCCCTCATCAACATTGGCTGGGCAACCATGTGCAGGGCGAAATCGACCGTGGCAAGCCTGCCGGGCATGACCGTAACCGGGTTTTTCGCCGGCAGTGCCCAGGCGTCGCCGGAACGTGGCGGCCCGGCATCACCGCCGTCCGGGCGCCGGCGCGCCACCAGGTGATAGCTTCCTTCGGCCAAATCGAGCAGGTAGCGGCCATCGGCTCCCACCGCCGCCTCGAAGTCGGCCGGCCCACGCAGGCCACCGCGTGGGCTGCGGTAGGCGTAGACGTAGGCCCCGGTGGCCGGGGCGCCGGTGCGGTCAGTCACTGTGCCGGTAATGCCGGTCATGGGCGTTTCCCCGGCGGCGGGTGCCGGTGACACCGGTTCGGAGCGTAGCGCACAGCCCGCAAGACTGGTCAGCAACAGGAGACTGACAAGAAAAAACCATCGGCGCATAAGGGACGAATTCCGGGCATTCATCAGTTGATCTGCACCACGGTGCCGTCCTGCACCTGAAGAAGGAAGAGGGTCTTCTCCGCCTCCCCGTTCGGCCCGAAGCGCGTGTGCCCGGTAACCCCGGGGAAATCGCGCAGGGCGCCAAGGGCCTGACGGAACGTTGTGCGATCGTTTATGTCTGGACGGGCAAGCAGGGTCAGCATTATTCGGGCAGCGTCGTAGCCTTGGGCCGCAAGGATGCTCGGCGGCTCGCCGTAGGTCGTGTGGAATCGTGCCACAAAATCAATGACCTCCGGCCAGGGGCTCGCCGCGAAGAAACCGTCGACGAAGACCGCCCCCTCGCTTAAGGGCCCGGCCATGCGCCCCAGATCGGGATCGTTCCAGGCATTGGTGCCGAGCAGCTGCAGCAGATCCAGCCGCGAGAAGCCCAGCTGGGGGATGATTTGCGCGACCTGTCGGGCGTCGTCCGGGAGAAACAGGGCATCAGGCGGACCGCTGCCGTTGCGTCGGGCAGACGCGGCCAGCGCCTGCAGCTGCTGGCGAAGATCGATGGTGCCGGCAGGATAGCTCTGTCGGGCGACAACCTGGCCGCCCTGACGCTCGACCGCGGCCTGTAACTGGTCGGTAAAGAGTTCACCGTGACGGGTGGCGGGGTGGAGAATGGCAAAGCGTTGCAGCCGCTCGCCCTTGGCAAAGTCGGCCAATACCTGGGCTTGGGCAGCAACGGTCAGGGCGTTGCGGAAGACGTAGCCGCCGGTCGTCCCCTCGCGGGGGGCCAGGAGCAGCAGGGGTATCCGCTCCTGCTCGGCCTGGGCAGAGGCCGATGCAGCATCGCCGCTGGTCAGCGGTCCAATGATCGCCAGGAGCTCCGGCTGAGCCGCCAGCTCTGCCACCATACGGGGAAGTGCGGCCCCTTCCGCGGCGGTGTCGCGGTAGATAAACCGCACCGGGCGATCTGTCCCCATGGTGGGACGTGCCAGCTCCAAACCCTGTTGCACCGCCTGGCCGAAGGCGGCATGGCGACCGCTCAGCGGCAGCAGCACGCCAATGCTCCGATCTCTGTGCAGGTTGGCCGGCAAAGGCTCGCCGCGCCTGGTCAGTTCGGCCTGGATCAAGGGCGCCAGCGAGGTTCCGGCCTGCAGGGCAGCCAGCAGCACCGGGCTGGCGACCTTCTGCAGCCGCGAGAGAATTTGTTCATCTGCCTGGAAAGTTGGGTCTGAAGAAGGGCTCTGACCGGTTTTGGCCAGAAAGGCCAGGGCCCGTTCCTGCTGGCCGTCGTCGAGCAGGGCATCGGTCAGAGCGAAATAGAGAGTCCGGCGCTGATCGGCCGGCAGGGTCTGCGGATCGACCTGATCGAGTAGCGCCAGGGTCTGTTCCAGCTTGTCGGTAGCGGCGACGGGACGGTCGTTGGCTGGCGGCAAAGGTTCCGCTCCGGCCATGCCGGCAAGCAGAAGGATCAGCAGCCCCGCCAGCCAGATGCGCATCAGCCGAACATCTCCTTGACCTTGTCAAAGAAACCTTTACCCATCGGGTGGATCTCCGCCCCACCTTCGCGGGAAAATTCCTCGAGCAGCTCTTTCTGCCGTGCAGTCAGGTGGGTCGGCGTCTCGACCCGGACAATCACCAACTGGTCGCCCCGGCCGTAACCCTGGAGCACCGGAATCCCTTTTCCGGTGAGCTTCAATATCTTCCCGCCTTGAGTGCCGGCGGGGATCTTGAGGCGGACCTTGCCATCAAGGGTCGGCACGTCAATTTCGCAACCAAGAGCCGCCTGAGGGAAGGAGATCGGCACCTCGCAGATCACATCCTGCCCTTCGCGGCGGAAAATGGGGTGCTCGCTGACGCTGATGACCACATACAGGTCGCCCGGAGGCGCGCCGTGGGCACCGGCCTCCCCCTCGCTGGAAAGCTTGAGGCGGTTGCCATTCTCCACTCCGGCGGGGATTTTCAGAGAAAGGGTCTTCTTGCTGCGGGTTAATCCGGTGCCGCGGCACTCCGGGCATGGATCCTTAATGATCTTTCCCTCGCCGTTGCACGCCGGGCAGGGGCGGGTCAGGGAAAAGAACCCCTGCTGGAAGCGGACCTGGCCGCTGCCGCGGCAACTGCTGCAGGTCTGCGGCGAGGTGCCGGGCTTGGCGCCGCTGCCATGACAGTGGCCGCAGCTCTGATGACGCGGCACCTGGATCTTGGTTTCCAGGCCGAAGGCCGCTTCCTCGAAACTGATCGTCAGGTTATAACGCAGGTCGTCGCCGCGCCGGCCACGCCCACCGCGCCGGCCGGTGCCGAAAATGTCGCCAAAAATATCGCCAAACAAATCCTCGAAGGGGGTGCCGCCAAAGCCGCCGGAGGAGAAGCCGCCCCCCTGCTCGACGCCGGCGTGGCCGTACTGGTCGTAGAGCGCCCGCTTCTGACCATCCGAAAGGACCGCATAGGCCTCCGACAGCTCCTTGAAACGCTCCTCCGCTTCCTTGTCCCCGGGGTTTTTGTCCGGGTGGCACTGAATCGCCAGCTTGCGATAGGCCTTCTTGATCTCGGTCTCGCTGGCGTTGCGGTTGACGCCGAGAATTTCATAGTAGTCGCGCTTGGCCAAGGGGCTTCCGTTCTATTGTCAAATGCATTGTAGGGGCACGGCGCGCCGTGCCCCTACGGGGATGCCGGCACGTTAATCGTGCCGTTTATTTCTTCTTGTCGTCGACTTCCTCGAACTCGGCGTCAACCACATCATCCTGCTTGCCGCCGGACGCCTCGCCACCGGCGCCTTCGGCGGGGGCGGACTGCTGGGCGTGCTGATACATGACCTCGGCGAGCTTGTGCGAAGCCGTTGCCAGCGTCTCGGTCTTCTGGCGGATGGCCTCGACGTCGTCGCCTTCCATCGCTTTCTTCAGATCCGCAAGCGCATCCTCGATCCCCTTGCGGGTCGCCTCGTCGACCTTCTCGCCGTGTTCCTTGACCGCCTTCTCGGTGGTATAGACCAGTCCGTCAGCCTGATTGCGGGCCTCGATCAATTCACGTTTCTTCTTGTCCTCGGCGGCATGGGATTCGGCGTCCTTGACCATTTTCTCGATCTCTTCCTTGGACAAGCCGCTGGAGGCGGTGATGCGAATCGATTGCTCCTTGCCGGTGCCAAGGTCCTTGGCCGAAACATGGACGATACCGTTGGCATCAATGTCGAAGGTCACTTCGATCTGCGGCACGCCGCGCGGCGCCGGCGGAATGCCGGTCAGGTCGAAACGGCCGAGGGTCTTGTTGTCGTTGGCCATTTCGCGCTCCCCCTGCAGTACATGCACGGAGACCGCCGGCTGGTTGTCGGCGGCCGTGGAGAAGACCTGGCTCTTCTTGCAGGGGATAGTGGTGTTCTTCTCGATCAGTTTGGTCATCACGCTGCCGAGGGTCTCGATGCCGAGGGAGAGCGGGGTGACATCCAGCAACAGGACGTCCTTGACCTCCCCCTTGAGCACGCCCCCCTGGATGGCGGCACCGATCGCCACCACTTCATCGGGGTTGACCCCCTTGCTCGGCACCTTGGCGAAGATTTCCTGGACCTTGGCCTGAACCGCCGGCATGCGGGTCATGCCACCGACCAGGATCACCTCATCAATCTCGGCCGGCGACAGCCCGGCGTCCTTGAGGGCGGTCTTGCACGGTTCGACCAGCTTGGTGAGCAGATCGGCGCAGATGCTCTCCAGCTTGGCGCGGGTCAGCTTGAGGGTCAGGTGCTTCGGCCCGCTCTGGTCGGCGGTGATGAACGGCAGGTTGATGTCGGTTTCCATCGACGAAGAGAGCTCGCACTTGGCCTTCTCAGCGGCCTCTTTCAGGCGCTGCAGGGCCATCTTGTCGCTGCGCAGGTCGATCCCCTGGTCCTTTTTGAACTCGTCGGCCACGTAGTCAATGATGCGCTGGTCAAAGTCCTCGCCGCCGAGGAAGGTGTCGCCGTTGGTCGATTTGACCTCGAAGACGCCGTCGCCCAGCTCGAGGATCGAGATGTCGAAGGTGCCGCCGCCGAGATCGAAGACCGCGATCTTCTCCTCATGCTTCTTGTCAAGACCGTAGGCCAGCGCCGCGGCAGTCGGTTCGTTGATAATGCGCAGCAGGTTGAGGCCGGCGATCTTGGCGGCATCCTTGGTGGCCTGGCGCTGGGAATCGTTGAAGTAGGCCGGGACGGTGACCACCGCGTCGGTGACCGGCTGGCCGAGATAGTCCTCGGCGGTCTGCTTCATCTTCTGCAGGATCATCGCCGAGATCTCCGGCGGGCTGTATCTCTTGCCGCGCGCCTCAACCCAGGCGTCGCCGTTGTCAGCGTTGACAATCTTGTAGGAAACCAGCGAGATGTCCTTGCGCACCGGTTCGCTATCGTACTTGCGGCCGATCAGGCGCTTGATGGCGAACAGGGTGTTCTCGGGGTTGGTCACCGCCTGGCGCTTGGCCTGCTGGCCAACCAGGCGCTCGCCGCTCTCGGTGAAGGCCACCATCGACGGGGTGGTGCGCGACCCTTCCGAGTTGGCGATGACGACCGGCTCGCCGCCTTCCATGATGGCGACGCAGGAGTTCGTGGTTCCCAGGTCGATACCGATAACTTTGCTCATCTGTGACAATCCTCCTTCGGACTATTGATTGGTTGATTCAGCTGCCGGCTCGGCCGGGGCCTTGGCGACGACCACCAGTGCCGGGCGCAACAGGCGGTCCTGCAGCATGTACCCGCGTTGGAATTCGCTGACGACCGTTCCCGGCGGCTGATCGACGGTCTCCGCCTGCGCCATCGCCTGGTGCAGGTTGGCATCAAAGGGTGCGCCGACCGCCACAATCGGCCGGGCGCCGAAATCCTCGATCACCTTGCGGAACTGGGTGACGGTCATGGTCACCCCTTCGAGCAGCCCCTGAACTTCGCCGTTCTGGCCGGCGTGGCTGAGCGCCCGCTCCAGATTGTCGAGCACCGGCAGCACTTCCAGCAGCAGCTCCTTGCGGGTGAAGATACGGAACTCCTCCTTGTCACGCTGGGTGCGCTTGCGGAAGTTTTCCATCTCGGCGCGCTCGCGCAGGTAGAGATCCCAGTTCTTGGCGGCTTCAACCCGGGCGGCCTCCAGGGGGTCGACTTCAGGAGCTGCAGCTTCAGTCTCGGTTGCCGTTGCGGCTTCGGTTTCGGCGGCCGCGCCTTCTTGTTCTTTCTTGCGATGCTTGCTCAACGGTGCACTCCCTATTCAGTTTCTTCATCCAGCATGCGACTGATCATGCCGGCGGTGTAATCGACAATCGGTATCAGCGTCGAGTAAGGCATGCGGCTGGGGCCGATTACTCCCAGCGCTCCCAGTGTGCCGCGACGTCCCGAATAGTTCGCGGTGATCAGACTGCACCCCGCCAGTTCAGGGTACTCGGTCTCGCTGCCGATGATGACTTGGACGCCCTTGGCCTTCAGCCCACGGTCGAGCAGGTTGAGGAGCAGGCTCTTCTGCTCAAAGGCGCGGAAGATACGCTTCATCCGTTCGAGGTCGTTAAACTCGGGCTGATCCAGCAGATGGCTGGTTCCTTCGATGATCACCTCACCGTCGGCGATCTCGGCCAACGCCTCCTCGGAGAGCTGGAAGGACCGCTGCAGCAGCCGGTCGTAAAGCGCTTTCTCCTGGGCCATTTCAGCCAGGATCAGCGCCCTGGCCTCGCGGATGCTGAGTCCGCTCATCGTTTGGTTCAGGTAGTTGGTGATCTGCTCGAGCTCCGCCGCCGTAAACTCCTCGGACGTCTCGATCAACCGGTTCTGAATCATGCCGGACTGGGTGATGAAGACCGTCAGCACCTGTCGGGACGACAGTTTGACAAACTCGATGCGGCGAAAAACCGTGCTCTGCAGGCGCGGCACCATCACCAGCCCGGTATAGTGGGCCACGGTCGAGAGGGTGCGGCTGGCCTCGCGCAACAGCTCGCCCATCTGCAGCCCGCGCCGATGGTAATGCTGTTCGATCTGGTCCTGGCGAGCCCGATCGAGGCAGTTCACCCGCAACAGGCTGTCGATATAGTAGCGGTAAGCCTTCTCGGTCGGCACCCGCCCCGCCGAGGTATGCGGCGAATGGAGATAGCCCTGCTCTTCGAGTTCGGCCATGACGTTGCGCACCGAGGCCGGCGAGAGGCTGATTGCCGAAAACCGGGTGAGCGTCCGGGAACCGATCGGCTGGGCCGTGGCAATGTATTCCTCGATGATCGCTTCGAGGATCTGGCGGCGGCGGTCGCTTAATGGCTCAACCATGACGGGCTCCGTGCAAAAAACTCAAGCCGGGGAACCCGGCCCAAGAGGTCAACTAGCTTTACATCTCATTTGGCACTCCGCAGAGACGAGTGCCAAGCCACGGTCAACATAACAACGGGTACCCCCGTTGTCAAGGGCGGGAAAGGCCGTTTTTCTCTAAAGAAATTCCTGGATCAGCCGATCGTAAATAAGCCAGCCGGCCACCGTCATTCGCCAGTTCCCCTCCTCGAAGACGAGCCACGGCCGCAATCGTTCGACCGCTTGCGGGAAGGCCTCGGCGACGCCGCGGCCGAAACCGGCGCGGAAGGCTGCATCCTCGACGCCGCTACGGGTGCGCAGGCCGAGGTAGAGCATTTCGCTCATGGCTCCGGTGTGCTCGAAATTCTCGAGCAGCACGGCCGGCTCATGGCCCACGCGCAGCGCCGTGCCGTAGGCGTCGAGATCGGGCGGCACGGCCCAACGCTCCCCCCCCCCGGCGTCCCGGAAAGAGTGGGCGCCGGCCCCGACTCCCAGGTATGGGCGCCGCTGCCAATAACCGAGATTGTGCCGGCAGGCCTGCCCCGGACGGGCATAGTTGGCGATTTCGTAATGTTCGTAGCCGGCGGCAGTCAACCGTTCGTGCAGCAGCAGAAAGGCATCGGCGTAGAACTCCCCGTCGGGGAGTTGCAGTTCCCCGGTCTGCACCCGCTGGTGAAAGAGCGTGTCGGGCTCGGCCGTCAGGCCATAGCAGGAGAGGTGTTCGGGGGCCAGGGCGAGATAGCGGTCGAGTTCCGCATCGAGAGCGGACAACGTTTGCCCCGGCAGGGCAAAGATCAGATCGAGGGAGAGGCGGTCGAAGCCGGCCCGTCGAGCCCAGTTCACCGCTTGCAGCCCCTCGTTGCGGCCATGCAGACGACCGAGGTTTACCAGTTGCGCCGGGTCGAGGCTCTGCAGCCCGAGGGAGAGGCGGTTGACGCCGGCGGCGCGGTAGCCGCATAACCGTGCGGCCGTGACCGTTCCAGGGTTGGCCTCCAGGGTGATTTCCGCGTCAGCCGTCAGGCCAAAGCGTCGTGCGACCGTATCCAGCAGACTGCCGATCACGCGAGGAGAGAGCAGTGAAGGGGTGCCGCCGCCGAAATAGACCGTATCGATCGGCCCCCGCCAGCCATGGGCGGCGGCCCAGTCCAGGTGCTGCCGCAGCAGCTTCGGGTAAACGCGGAAGTGCGGGTCGCCGGCGGCCACCGAGAAGAAGTCGCAGTACGGGCACTTGCGCCGGCAAAAAGGGATGTGCAGGTAGAGTCCGAGCATGGCGGTCGAGTCGTCTCCCTGTGTAATGCCGCATCCCCTGGTTGTCAAGCGCCGGCTTTGAGAAGACAATTGCCCGCCGACGGGCCGGCGGCATATACTCTAACTCTGTTGCACCGGGATGGAGGGATCGTTCCGGCACCATGAGCAATGTGACGAAAGGAACCGGCATGGACCGCAAGCTTGGCGCCGCCGCCATCCAGTTCAACATCACTCTCGGCGAAATCGACCGCAACCTGGCCAAGGCCGAGGCCGCCCTGCGCCGGGTTGCCGCACAAGGGGCGCAGCTGGCCGTGCTGCCGGAGATGTGGAGCGCCGGCTTCGCCTACAAGAAGCTGCCGGAACTGGCGGCGCAGACGCCGCGGGTGCTCGCGGCCGTCGCCAAACTGAGCGCCGAGCTGGGGCTGACGGTGGTCGGCAGCCTTCCCGAACTGGTCGATGGCAAGGTCTGCAACACCTCCTTCGTCACCGACCGGGGGCGACAGGCGGGGAGCTACCGCAAACTGCACCTTTTCTCGCTGATGAACGAGCATGAGAATATTGCCGCCGGGGAACGCAGCGCGGTGGTGGAAACCTCGGCCGGCAAACTCGGCCTGGCGGTCTGCTACGACCTGCGTTTCCCCGAGCTGTTCCGCAAATTGGCCCTGGATGGCGCCGAAATCATCTGCCTGCCGGGGGAGTGGCCGGCGCCGCGCCAACTGCACTGGCGCACCCTGCTGCGCGCCCGCGCCATTGAGAACCAATGCTTCGTGGTTGCCGCCAACTGCTGCGGCCGCCAGGGAAAGCTCGACTTCTTCGGCATGAGCCTGCTGATCGCCCCGCGCGGTGAACTGCTCGCCGAAGCCGACGACTTCGCCACCGAGCTGGTGGCGACTTTCGACTTCAAGGAACTGGCCGACTACCGGGCACAGATCACCTGCTTTGCCGACCGCCGTCCGGACGTGTACGGCACCCTACCCTGATGCATCGATACCTCGGCGCAATTCTGCTGCTGCTCCTGCTGTTGCCCGCCGCCGTTCACGCCGCCACCGGCTTCGAGCGCTGGAAGGAGCAGTTTGCCGTCAAGCTTCGCCGCAACGGTTTCAGCGAGGCGACGGTGGCCTATTTTCTCGACGCCGCCCAGTACCGCGACGTGCCGATCCGCGCCCAACTCCGCCAGCCGGAAAAGACCATCCGCTTCGACGCCTACCGGAAACTTCTGATCACCCCGCAGCGCATCGCCGACGGCCGCCAGGCCTTGCAGGAGCAGGGCGCACAGATCGCTGCGATTGCCGCGGGATACGGCATCGAGCGCGAGGTGCTCGCCGCGCTCTGGGGGATCGAGACCTCCTACGGGCGCGGCATGGGCAAACAGCCGGTGATTGCCTCGCTGGCGACGCTCGCCTACGCCGGCAAGCGCCGGAACTTCTTCGAAAAGGAACTGATCGCCGCGCTGCGCATCGCCGAAGCCGGGCAACTGCCGGCGGAGCGGATGGTGGGGTCGTGGGCCGGGGCGATGGGGCACTACCAGTTCATCCCGACCACCTGCCAGCGCTTCGGCATCGACGGGGACGGCGACAGCCGCGTCGATCTGTGCGGCTCCTATCCTGACGCCCTCGCCTCGGCGGGGAACTATCTGCATGCGCTTGGCTGGCGGCCGGGGGATGCACGGATCGTGGCAGTCGATGGCAACCGGGGGATAAAGCTGCTGCAGCGCGAAGGGAAAAAGGCGCGCTTACGCCCGGCGGCCTACTGGAAGCAGGCCGGGCTGCTGGCGGAGGGCTATCCGCACGATGCGGCGCAGCTCAAGCTGGTCGGCGCCGACGACGGCCGCTCCGGCTGTTTTCTGGTCGGGGCCGGATTCGATCGGCTCAAGGAGTGGAACCGTTCGACCTACTTTGCCCTGACCGTGTTGCTGCTGGCCAGCGAACTGGCTGAACCGGCAACGCAAACCGTTCTCCAACCCCGCTGACCGCCCACTACTCGCCCAACCTTTTTGCCTTCCCCCGGTATTCCTCCGGCACCTCGGCCAACGTCTCGGCGAAGTGCAGCTCCCCCTGGTTGTCGGCATAGACGTAGCGCGGCGCCGGCTCCTTGGGGGACGGACCCTTGACGGCCTCCCTGGCGGGAGCCGGGGCGGGCGGTTTGTTCACGACGGCGGGCTTGGCCTGGCGCTGCACGATGACCGCCTCGATGCTCTGCGGCGGTCCCTTTGCGGCCGGGACTGCCGGCGGCTTGGCGGGCGCGGGTTTTTCCCCCTTGGCCAGATCGAACGCCCGACGGCGCAGATCGCGGTAAAAGTCGGTGACAGCGACATGCGCCGGCATTGAGGCCGGCACCCGCACCAGCAGCTGGTCGATCGCCAGCAGGATCAGCAGAAAAACAGCGGTCCAGAGCAGGATGGCAAGAAAACGTGACATAGCCGTCAGTGAGAATGTCCGTGATCGTGGTTGTGGCGCGGCCGGTGGCGGAGCTGCTGGAGCACCGGTCCAGTAAGGCAACTGGCACAGTCGGCCTGCAGGGTGGTGTGGGTGATATGGAAATCGTGCTCGAGCAGATGCTCCAGTTCCCCGACGATCTCCCCTTGGCGGTGGCGGTGCTCGGCATCGACATCGATGTGCGCCGACAGGGCGGTGATGTGCGAACAGATCGACCAGACGTGCAGATGATGAATGTCGTTGACCCCCCTCACCATCAGCATACGTGCCAGCACCTGGTTGATGTCGAGGTGCGGCGGCACCCCTTCGAGCAGGATGTGCCCGGCCTCGCGCAGCAGGCGCAGCGCGCCGAAGCCGATGATCAGCACAATCGCGATGGAAATCACGGCATCGAGCACGTACCAGCGGGTGTAGAGCATGACCAAACCCCCGACAATCACCCCCACCGAGGCGATCGCATCGCCGACCACATGCAGAAAAGCGCTGCGGACGTTAAGGTCGTCATGACTATGGCGATGCAGACGCGCGGCGGCGATCAGGTTCATGACCAGGCCGATGATGGCGATGATGAACATCTCCTTGCTCTTGACCGCCTCGGGGTGCAGCAGCCGCTTCCACGCCTCGGTGAAAATGCCGAAGGCGATCAGCAGCAGTGTCCCGGCGTTGACCAGGGAAGCCAGGATTTCGGCGCGGTGCCAGCCGTAGGTGCGGCGGTCTGTGGCCGGGAAGCGTGCCAGGCGGATCGCCGCCAGCGACAGGAGCAGGGCGAACAGATCCATGAAGACGTGGGCGGCATCGGAGAGCAGGGCCAGCGAGTTGGTCCAGAAGCCGCCGATCACCTCGGCAACCAGCGTCACCGCGGTCAGGGCGATGGCCACGAAGAAGCCGCGGCTCAGGCTGCGGTCGAGGGCGTCGGCGGCATGGTCATGATGACCTTGGTTGCAGGTGTCTGTCATCGTTCGCTGTCGAAGTGAAGTTGGCCCATTCTAGGCGCGGCGGCCGGTCAAAGCAACCCTGACAACGGTTGGCAGGCGCAGGGCGCTGTGCTATCCTTCCCGAACTTTACCCACGTGAGCAGAAAATGACCGACACCCTCTATGATGTCCTGATTATCGGCGGCGGCCCGGCCGGGCTGACCGCCGGGCTTTATGCCTCCCGCGCCAAGCTGAAAACCCTGTTGGTCGAGCGGATGATCCTCGGCGGTCAGGTGATGACCACGACCAAGGTCGAAAATTACCCCGGCTTCCCCGGCGGGATCGACGGCCCCGACCTGATGACGCGCTTTCAGGAGCACTGCCAGGAATTTGGACTGGAGACCACGACCGGCGAGGTAACCGGTCTCAACGATCTGGGCGCCATCAAGGAAGTCACCGTGGACGGCCAGGTGCTCCGTACCCGCAGCGTGATCGTCACCACCGGTGCCGAACCGCGCAAGCTCGGTGTCCCCGGCGAAGGGCCCTTCATCGGGCGCGGTGTCTCCTACTGCGCCACCTGCGATGGCGCCTTCTTCCGCAACGTGCCGGTGGCGATCGCCGGCGGCGGCGACACCGCCGCGGAGGAAGCGCTGTTTCTCAGCCGCTTCGCCAGCAAGGTCTACCTGATTCATCGCCGCGACCAGTTGCGCGCCACGAAAGTCCTGCAGGAGCGGATTCTGGCCCATGAAAAGATCGAACCGGTATGGAACACCGTTGTCACGGAAGTGCTGGGCGACAACAGCGGCGTCACCGGCCTGGCGCTGGCCGCTCCGCATGGGGACAAGCAACGGACGCTGGAGGTCGCCGGGCTGTTCGTGGCGGTCGGCGTGGTCCCCAAAGCCCATTTTCTCGCCGGACTGCTTCGCCTCGACCGGGATGGATATGTTCTGACCGATGCCGAATGCCGCACCTCGATGCCGGGGGTCTTTGCCGCCGGCGACGTGCGCAAGAAGATCCTCAAGCAAATTGCCACCGCTGTCGGAGATGGAGCAATCGCGGCGATCGTTGCCGAGAAATATCTGGACGAACTGGGTTGACCCGGCGGGCGCCAGCCCGCCGTGCTGTAACTTTATTGCTGTTATTTGAGTGCCGGCACCCCGCCGGCCTGTCATGACAAGGAGGGATACATGCTCGCCAAGGTACTGGCCGGGGCTCCGCTCGGCATCGACGCCTATCCGGTGGAAGTCGAAGTCGACATCGCCCAGGGGCTGCCGCAGTTCGCCACCGTCGGCCTTCCCGAGGGAGCGGTCAAGGAAAGCAAGGACCGCATCAAGTCGGCCATCAAGAACTCTGGTTACGACTTCCCCACCCGCCGCATCACCATCAATCTCGCTCCGGCCGATATCCGCAAGGACGGCGCCGCCTTTGACCTGCCGATGGCCATCGGCCTGCTCACCGCAACCGGGCTGATCGCCCCGGAGCAATCCGGGCGCTTTCTATTCATGGGGGAGCTGTCCCTGGACGGGCGGGTCAAGCCGGTGCGCGGCCTGCTGCCGGTCGCTGCGGCCGCGGTTCGCTGGCCCGTGGAGGGGCTGGTGGTACCGGCCGCCAATGCCGAGGAAGCCGCCCTGGTCGATGGCCTGCCGGTCTATCCGGTGACCACTTTGGGCGAGGTGGTCGACTTCCTCGCCGGAAAGCAGCAATTGGAACCGTGCCGGGTCGATGTGCCGGCGCTGTTTCGCGCCGCGGCCAGCGATGATGTCGATTTCGCCGAAGTCTGCGGCCAACAGCACGTCAAGCGTGCGTTGGAAGTCGCGGCGGCCGGGGGCCACAATATGCTGATGGTCGGCCCGCCGGGGAGCGGCAAGACCATGCTTGCCCGCCGCCTGCCAACCATTCTCCCCGAACCGAGCTTCATCGAAGCGCTGGAGACCACCAAGGTCCACTCCATCGCCGGGCTGCTCCCCGCCGACCAGGCGCTGATCGCCCGGCGCATCTTCCGCAGTCCGCACCACACCATCTCCGACGCCGGGCTGATCGGCGGCGGCGCCCATCCGCGTCCGGGGGAAGTTTCCCTGTCACACAATGGCGTTTTGTTCCTGGATGAGATGCCGGAGTTCAAGAAGAACGTGCTGGAGATGCTGCGCCAGCCCCTGGAGGACGGTCAGGTCTGCATCAGCCGGGCGGCGCAGAGCCTGACCTATCCGGCCTCGTTCATGCTGGTGGCGGCGATGAACCCCTGTCCGTGTGGCTTTCTCGGCGACCCCCAGCACGCCTGCAGCTGCACCCCGCCGGTGATCCAGCGCTACCGGGCCCGCCTTTCCGGGCCGCTGCTCGACCGCCTTGATCTCCAGGTGGAAGTGCCGCGCCTGGCCCACCGCGAACTGGCCGACCCGGTCCCCACTGAAACCAGCGCGACCATGCGAATCAGGGTGGAAACCGCCCGGGGCGTGCAGCGCGAACGCTTCCAGAAAGAAGGGGTGCACTGCAATGCGCGCATGCGGCCGCGTCATCTGCAGCGCTTCTGCCGCCCGGATGCTGCCGGCCAGGCACTGCTGGAGAAGGTCACCGATCGCCTGGGGCTGTCGGCCCGCAGCTACACGCGGATCCTCAAGGTGGCGCGCACCATTGCCGATCTGGCCGGCAGTGAACAAGTCGAGACCGCGCATCTGGCCGAGGCGATCCAGTACCGCTCAATGGACCGGCGGATGGTTTAACTGTTTCGCAGGATATTTTTGGCGATTGGCTGCCCTGCGTCAACTAACCCGGGCGCTGCGCACCAAGGCGAGAAATTCAGTGTAGTTGGCGACAGTGCGCGACTTCTCGCGCACTTCTTCACTTTTGAAGGAATGTGCAATGTCGGCGAGGATTTCCAACTGCGCGCCATTATCCTGCTGAGGCGTCAAAATTAGGAAGATGACGTGCGCGAAGCTGCCATCCGGGGCTTCGAAGTCGACGCCCGCCTCGGAGAGTCCAACGGCGACCAGCGGTGTTTCGAGGTCAGGCAAGCGCGCATGGGGCACCGCCAGACTGTTGCCGATGCCAGTCGCCATCAACTCCTCTCGCTCCAGTACCGCGGCGGTGATTCGCGCCGCGCTGAGCCCGGCCGATTTTGCAACGCCTTCCGCCAGTTCAGTGATCACCTCGGGCCGGGTGCGCCCCTGCAGGCGCCGCTGGAAACTTCGGGCCGGAAGGTGATCGGTGAAACGGCGCGGTTTTTTCAGGCGCAACACCCGTTGCATCAGTGGCCCGC
>JAMPXI010000165.1 GCA_023701265.1 Desulfuromonadales bacterium
CGCGGGTTGGCCAAGGGGTCGCCGGGACCGGCGATGCCGACCACCTTGAGCTGCGCCCCACCCTGCTTCTCCATGTGGCGCTTGACCAGGCGCACCCGCTCCACCGCCTGTTCCGGGGTGAGCACCCGACTGGTGACGCCGGGGCGGCTTTCGTTGGCGCAGTCGAACCTGCGCTCGCAGAAGCCGCACTTGATGTTGCACCCTGGCGCCACCGGCAGGTGGATGCGTCCCGCCTTGGCGTGGTCGCCGCCGAAGCAGGGGTGTTCGCTTGCCGCTTTCATCGTCATCATCGGGCAGCCGCCGGCCATGATCCGCTCCTTTCAGACACAACGGCGCTTCCGGTTTAACCGGAAGCGCCGTTGCCGTAAGCCTGGCAAAGCAAAGCCCCGTTCCGCACAGTGCGGTCCGGGGCGTCGTTGCCTGGGTTATTGGTGGTACGACCTTGTACCTTTATGATTGGTTCAGCCTGGGTTTAATCTTAGCATCAGGCGTGCCAACGAGAAACCGCCGCAACCGGCGGGCAGAATCCCTTCTGGCCCATCCTGCTGCCCATGGCTTCGGCAACCAACTCCCGGCCGCCGCCTAATAATTCAGCACATTTCGCCTCAGAGCCCGCCGTCCGGCTTCGGCCCCAGTGTTTGCAGGTCCGTACCGCGCAACGCAACGAGGATTGCTTCGCCGTCGGGAGAGACCCGAAATTCACCGTATTTTGCCTCCTGGTAGAATCTCCCCTGCTTTTCCTGAAAGAAAAAGGCATTGGTGGCGAATTTCGGCTGACCGTTGCGGATGCGGTAGCGGAGCAGCGCTTCATCGGCAGCAGTCGTCCCGTCGTCGAAGCGACGGAATGTGCCGACGGCGCGGGGGTCGACGGCCAGGACCACCCGGCCATCCTTCAGCCCCTTGATGTTCCCCTGGGGGAAGGCTTCATTGGCGACCTTGAAGCGCAGGGCCATGTAGTCGCCCTGCATGAGGGAGCGCGGGTCCACCGGCGCCAGCTCAAGCAGCACCGTCCGTCCGCTGGTGATCAGCGCTTCCCGCTGCCAGATGCTGACATTGACCAGCACGAGCACGATGGCTGCGGTAATCAGGAGGGCGGCGTTACGCATGGCGGCGAGCCTCCCGTGCCGGGAAGAGCCGGCCCATCCCCCACCGGGCCCCGAGCAGGAACGCCCCGGTTGCTCCCAGGATCAGCGACTTGAACAGCAGCGTCTCGCGCATCTGGTAGTAGTAGTGCGACAGAAAAGACGCCACCGCCAGCAGCCCCAAACCGAACAGCACACGGTTGCCCCCGGCAAAACCGAGAATCAGGATCAACAGCGCGGCGGCCAGCCCGTGCGCCGGGAAGGACACCCCCATGACCAGGACGGCGCAACAGAGGATGGCGAGCCCTTCCCGGCTGGAGGTGTCGATCTCCAGTTCCCGGAGAATCTGGACGGTGACCGCCAGAAAAACCACCGCGACCAGGAGTGTGCCGACCTCGGGTCCATACTTCTGGAGCCAGCCGGCCCCGCCGCGACGAAACAGGAAAAGCACCTCGCCTCCCAACATTGGCGTGGCTGCAGTCTGCAGCACTCCCAACGCCAGGCCGTAACCGACCGGTCGCCACAGGTCGGCCCGGGCCGCCAGTCGCAGTTCACCCCGCCAGACCAGCGCACAGCCGGCCACGATCAGGGGGAGCGCAAGTCCGTGCAGGCCGGCCTGGGCAAAACCGAGAGAGAGGGCGACCACGGCGGCCACGGTGGTGAAGATCCGGTGGAGGAAGTTGGGCATGAGCCAGGTCAGGACCGCCTCGACACAGAAAAAGAGGAAGTACGCCAGGGATTCCCTGGAGTCGAACTGCTGGAAAATGGCGACGCCGAACAGCACCTGGCCGGCCAGCCCGGTTGCCAGGCCGAACTGGCTGGCGAAATCCCCCTTTGATGCCAGGCGGAAGATCACATAGGCGCCGCCGCAGCAGATGAGCGCCGCCACGGCCGCGGCCCCGGCGCTGCGCATCACCATCGCGAAGCCCGCGCCGATGAAGCCGAGGATGAAGAGTGCGCCGATCCAGCCGGCAATTCCCAGCATCACCCGGATGAACCAGGGTGATGCCGCTCGCGTCGGCACGTCGCCTGCAACCAGACCGGCTGCCAGCAGCCGGTCCCACAGTGCCCTGCAGGCCGCCGTGTTCATGCCTCCACCTCCCGGGCCACGACGCGCAGCCACCAACCGCCGGCGGCTGACAGCCCCAGCACCACCAGCCCGATGAAGAGGAAGGCCCCGGCGTCGCCATGCCGCAGCAGGTTGTTACCAAGGAACACGGCAACGACGATGACCAGGCTCAGCACCCCCAGGGCCAGGACATAGAGATCCCGGATCCGGTGGCGGTAGACGACGTAGGCGCAGGCCAGCCACACGGAGTAGCCGGCCAGGGCCGCGATGCCCACGCTATCGTGGTCGACAATCGTCCATGCCGCCAGCAAGGTGGCATAGCCCAGGCTGGCGGTGGCCACGATCCGGGGCGCCCAGCGCTCCGCCAGCCACGAAACACCACGGCCGGCCGCCAGTTCCCAGGCGGCCAGCGCTAGCGTGTTGACGCCGGCCAGCACCCACCAGAGGGTTTCGGTCCCGAACAGAAAGCCGAAGAGTCCGGCAAAGGCATGGTAGTAAAGGCCGACCGCCAGGTTCACCAGGGTGAGCCAAACCAGCCAGAGGGGAGCAAAGCGGGCGACGGCGACCCATGGCAGCACGCAGAGCGCCCAGGTCGCGAAGAGTTCCCACGGATCGGCCCCGGTCTGATAGGTCTGCCCGACCAGCGCCAGCAGCGCCCCCACCAGCAGGGTGGCGACGAGCAGCGCGGCCTTGCCGGCGATCCGCTCCAGGCCCAGCCGCCAGGAAGCCAGAATGGCGGCGGCCAGCAGCAGTTCGACAATGCCGAAGCGGGTGAAATGCCCCAGTTCCTGCCAGTTGTAGGCAAAGAAGAAAATCACTGCCGCCGCCAGGCAAACCGCCCCCAGCCAGAGCGCCAGCCCGTCGAGGAACCGGCGCCACTCCAAGGGCCCCGGCAGCGCTCCGGCGAGGCGCAGTGCCCGCGGAAGCTTCTCGACGGCTAGACGGCCGTCAGTGGCCCAGGTCAGGATTTCGCTCCGACCGTGACCGAAGCGAAACGGGAGCGTGGGAGAAATAGGGGCAGGCGTGGCATCCGGGACGACGCGGAAGGCCGTGGCGCAACGCGGGCAGCGGGTGTTGGCACCCTTGGGAGGAATCCGCGCAGCATCCACGTCTGCCGAGAAGTGGCAGGATGGGCATTCAATCTTCATGGTTGATATCCATCATTGGTTTTCTTCGGGAAATGTCCTGCCACGGAATCCAAATAAAAACGCCGCCACAACCAGCATCATCCTGCTGACCGCAACGGCGCCATCATCTCCACCCTGCCCGTCTCATTCCCAGTGCCTCCGCTGTGAAAAACACCCCCACTGGTTCCAGATGTGCCCGTAATTATTACCTTGAGCCCATTCTCATTGTCAAACGTTTAGGCCGCCCATGCCGTTCACCAACAAAACCGGGCAGGCGAGGAGCCTTCACTCCCGCGCCCGCCCATGCCATCGGCAATTGCACCTGGACAACTAGTCAACACTCAGCACGGTTTCTTCCCCTGGCATGCACATCCACACCCGCATATCTGCCCGTGCGCGGCAAGCAGCGCCGGTTCGATCGGCCCGACCGCATTGACATGGACCATGCCGGCCTTCTCCAACTCCTGGCGGGGGTAGTCACCGATCATGGCGGTGACTACCGCCCGGCACCCGGCAAGCGCCGCGACGATTGCCTGGAACTGCGGCTTGCGGAAAGCATGGTCAGGATCGAAGGAACAGTACTTCTCGACCGGCACCTCCTTCACCAGTTGCGGCCGGCCGGCAGCGCAATCAAAGACCAGAAAACGCTCGGCATGGCCGAAGTGCTGATCAACTTCGGTGCCGGATTTCGATGCAACGGCGATGAGCATAAAAACTCCTTTATAGGTCTTATAGGCCCGATGAGACCTATAAGACCTATGCTTTTCAGATTGAAAGTGGTTTCAAGGTGAAGGCCTTCTTGCTGCACGTCACCGCGCAGGCCGCGCAGCCGATGCACTTGGCATCAACAGCCACGGTCATGATCATACGCACCGATTCGGTCTCTTCGTCCTCGAGATCCTCCGGGGCCAGCACGC
>JAMPXI010000166.1 GCA_023701265.1 Desulfuromonadales bacterium
GTGCCTCGACCTTCCTGCGCAAGCCGTTCAAGGAAAATCAGCTCGCCACCATTCTCAAGGTGGTTCTCGGGGCATAGCGGCTGAAGGATTTTTGCCTGCGGGATGGCCAGCTTTCAACTGAAGAGTGACTACCGGCCGCGCGGCGACCAGCCCCGGGCGATCGAAGAGCTGACCGCAGGCATCCGGCGCGGCGACCGTCATCAGGTGCTCCTCGGTGTGACCGGCTCGGGAAAGACCTTCACCGTCGCCAACGTGCTCGCCTCGGTCGATCGGCCGACCCTGGTGCTGGCTCCCAACAAGACGCTGGCCGCCCAGCTCTACGGCGAATTCAAGGAACTTTTTCCCGACAACGCCGTCGAATACTTCGTCTCCTACTACGACTACTACCAGCCGGAAGCCTACCTCCCTTCTACCGACACCTTCATCGAGAAGGACTCCTCGATCAACGAGGAGATCGACAAGCTGCGCCACAGCGCCACCCGCAGCCTGCTCTCAAGGCGCGACGTGCTGATCGTCGCCTCGGTCTCGTGCATCTACGGCCTCGGTTCGCCGGAAGCCTACTTCGGCCTGTTGGTGCGTTTGAGCGAGGGGATGACGATCGAGCGCAACGCCCTGCTGCGCCAGCTGATCGACATCCAGTATCAGCGCAACGATGTCGATTTCCATCGCGGCACCTTCCGGGTGCGCGGCGACACGGTCGAGATCTTTCCCGCCTACGAAGCGGAGCGCGCCCTGCGCATCAGCTTCTTCGGTGACGAGATCGAGGCGATCGTCGAGATCGACCCGCTGCGCAACCGCATCCTCGGCCGTCTGCCGGCAACCATCGTCTTCCCCGCCAGTCACTACGTGGCAACGCGACCGGCCCTCGACCGGGCGATTCGCGCCATTCAGGAAGAGCTGTGCGAACGGCTCCAGCAGTTGCGCTCCGCCAATCGTTTGGTCGAAGCCCAGCGACTGGAGCAGCGCACCCTGTTCGACATCGAGATGCTCGAGGAGATGGGTTACTGTCAGGGGATCGAAAACTATTCGCGGCACCTCGACGGCCGTGCTGCCGGGACGCCACCGGCCACCCTGTTCGACTACTTCCCCGACGACGCCGTCCTGGTCATCGATGAGAGCCATGTCACCGTGCCGCAACTCGGTGCCATGTATCGTGGCGACCGTAGCCGCAAGGAGACGCTGGTCGACTACGGTTTCCGGCTCCCCTCGGCGCTCGACAACCGACCCTTGACCTTCGCCGAGTTCGCGGCCAAGGGGATCCAGACCATCTATGTCTCCGCCACCCCCGGCGATTTCGAACTGGAGCAGGCACAAGGGGTGGTGGTCGAGCAAATTGTCCGCCCGACCGGGTTGATCGACCCACCGATCGAGGTGCGTCCGGCTATTCACCAGGTCGACGATCTCCTTGGCGAGATTCGAGCCACCGTCGCCCGGGAGCAGCGGGTCCTGGTCACCACCCTGACCAAGCGCATGGCCGAGGAGCTGACCGGCTACTTCGAGGAGCTGGGCATCCGGGTGCGCTATCTGCACTCCGACATCGACACCGTCGAGCGCATGCGCCTGATCCGTGGCCTGCGCCAGGGGGAGTTCGATGTGCTGGTCGGAATCAACCTGCTGCGCGAGGGACTCGACCTCCCCGAGGTCGCCCTGGTCGCGATTCTCGACGCCGACAAGGAAGGTTTTCTGCGCAGCAAGCGTTCGCTGATCCAGACCTGTGGACGGGCGGCGCGCAATATCGATGGCCGGGTGATCATGTACGCCGACGTCGAGACCGGCTCGATGCGCGCCTGCATCGAGGAAACCGGGCGCCGGCGCCTCGCGCAGCTCGCCTACAATCTGGAGCACGGCATCACCCCGGAGACGGTGCGCAAGTCGTTGCGCAGCATTCTCGACGACATCGCCGAAAAAGATTATCCCGAGTTGCCGCTGGCTGCGGAAGCCCTGGAAGAGTACCGGTCACCAGTGGAACTGGAGGCGGAGATCGGGCGGTTACGCACCGAGATGCTGCGAGCCGCCGCCAACCTTGAATTCGAGCAGGCCGCCGAGCTGCGCGACCGGGTCATTCTGCTTGAAAAGCAGGAGTTACTGTGGCGCGAGCAAACATCCGGCACGTGACCAAAGCTCCTCCCCCTGTTATGCTGTAATCAAGAGATCGAAGAGGAGGCCCATCATGTCCCGCAGCCCTTCCGCCGAGCGAAGTTCCCTTGAAGTCGCCGAGGCGGCCCGCGAGACCCTGTGGCAGCGGCCGAGCATCGTCGGCCAGATGTTCATGGGACGCTTGCCGAGCGAACTGCTCTTTCCGTTTCCGGAACAGGAGCCGGCCGACCGTGCGGCGGGCGACGCCATTCTCGCCAAAGTCGCCAACTTTCTCGCCGATCATGTCGATGCCGACCGGATCGATGCCAGCCATGAAATTCCGCCGGAGGTGATTGACGGGCTGCGGACACTGGGGCTGTTCGGGATCAAGATTTCCACGGAGTACGGTGGGCTCGGCCTTTCGCAGATCAACTACAACCGGATCATGCAACTGGTCGCCAGCCACTGTGCCTCGACCGCCGTGCTCCTGTCGGCCCACCAGAGTATCGGTGTTCCCCAGCCGCTCAAGCTGTGCGGCACCCCGGAGCAGAAGGCCAAATACCTGCCGCGCCTGGCTGCCGGGGCGATCAGTGCCTTTGCCCTCACCGAGCCGGGGGCCGGCTCCGACCCGTCGCAGATGGCCACCACCGCCGTGCTCACCGAGGACGAAAGCGCCTGGCTGATCAATGGTGAAAAGCTGTGGATCAGCAATGGCCCGATTGCCGAACTGCTGATCGTCATGGCCCGTACCAACGCTCCGCAAGCGGAGCGCCCGGAGATCACCGCCTTCATCGTCGAAACCGACAGCCCGGGCTTTTCCGTGCTGCACCGCTGCGATTTCATGGGACTGAAAGGGCTGCAGAACGGCCTGCTCCGCTTCGACAACGTGCGGGTCCCGGCGGAGAACCTTGTCGACGGGCGCGGGCGCGGGCTTTCCTTGGCGCTGCGCACCCTTAATACCGGGCGGCTGACGCTGCCGGCGGCCTGCGGCGGGGCGATGAAGCAGGCCTTGGCCATGGCGACCACGTGGGCCCGCGAGCGCCAGCAGTGGGGGGCGCCGATCGGCGAGCACGAGGCGGTGGCTGCCAAACTGGCCGGCATTGCCGCGGACCTTTACGCGGTGGAGAGTCTGACCTGGCTGACCTCGGCACTGGCTGACCGGGGGGAGATCGACATCCGCCTGGAGGCGGCGATGGCCAAGCTGTTCTGCACCGAGGCGTTGTGGCGCAGCGCCGATGCCGCCTTGCAGGTCCGCGGCGGGCGCGGCTACGAGACCGCCCTGTCGCTGGCCGGGCGTGGCGAGCCGGCGATGCCGATGGAACGCCTGCTGCGCGATGCGCGCATCAACCTGATCATCGAAGGGACCAGCGAGATCATGCGGCTGTTCATTGCCCGCGAAGCCCTCGATCCGCATTTGCGGATCGCCGGTGCCTCGGCGACCTCCGAACGGGTCGACTACCTCGGTGCTGCCAAGTTCTATGCCCTCTGGTACCCCAAGCTCTACTGGCCGAACTTCAAACTCGACGGCGAGGTACAACTGCCGGAGATGCTGCGCCCCCACCTGCACGATCTGGCGCGAGACACGCGCCGCCTGGCCCGTGACCTGTTCCACATGATCGCCCGTCACCGACAGGGGTTGCAGCGCCGTCAACTGGTGCTCGGCCGGTTGGTTGACTGCGGCGCCGAACTGTTTGCCATCGGCGCGGTTCTGGCGCGCGCAGCGTCTCCGTCCGCCCCGGCCGAATCCCTCGCTCTGGCCGATCTCTTCTGCCGCCAGGCCCGTCGGCGCGTCGAGTCCTTGCGGCAGGACATCTATCACAACGACGATGCGGAGAACTACCGCTTCGCCCGCGCACTGCTCGATGGGCGGTTCGCCTGGCTGACCGACAACATTGTCAGTACCTGGCGCCGGGAGAAACCGCGAGAATGAACGCGACGTCCGATCTGGTGATCCTCGGCGCCGGGAGCACGGCGCTGGCGGCGGCCCAGCGCGCCGCGGAGTTTGGCGCCAGGGTCCAGATCATCGAACAGGCGCTTCCCGGCGGCACCTGCATCAACTGGGGGTGCATCCCCAGTAAGACGCTGATCCACAAAGCCGCGCTCTATCATGCTGCCCA
>JAMPXI010000167.1 GCA_023701265.1 Desulfuromonadales bacterium
CCTGATGGGAGATCGGCGTGACCACCCCGGTGGTGCCGAGGATCGACAGGCCGCCGATGATGCCGAGGCGGGTGTTGAGGGTGCGCCGGGCACGCTCTTCGCCGTCGGGGATGCTTATTATGACGTGAGGAGTGAGGAGTGAGGAGTGAGGAGAAATCCCGTGATCCGTGCTCCGTGATCCGTGATCGGCAAAAACTTCAAGGACCTCCTCCGTGATCATCCGGCGGGGAACGGGGTTGATGGCCCATTCTCCCACCGGCACCGCCAGTCCCGGCTTGGTCACCCGGCCGATGCCGGTGCCACCGGTGATGAGGATCTCCCCGGTCGCGCCATTTCCCGCAACCCCCCCGCCCTTCGGGCACCCCCCCTGTTCTACAGGGGGGGTAGAGGGGGTCGTCACCTCCGCCCAAACCTCGCAGCCGTTGGTGACGTCCGGATCGTCGCCGGCGTCCTTGATGACACAGCAGGTCGCGGCCTGGTCGTCGAAGCGTTGGCCGTGCAAGGCAAACGTCGTGGTGATCCCCGCCGGCAGAACCAGTTCGACGGTTTCGACCAGACGCTGTTCGCGCAGCATCAGCGCCGCCCCCTTGGCGGCCGCCGCGGCGCAGGCGCCGGTGGTGAACCCGAAGCGAAGCGGCCGACGCACGACCTCAGCCCTCCTCCGCAGCCAGAATCATCAGGGCATTGAGAATCGCGGCAGCAATCGCCGAGCCCCCCTTACGGCCGCGGCAGGTGATGAACGGCAGTCCGGAAGAGAGCAGTGCCGCCTTCGACTCGGCGGCGCCGACGAAACCGACCGGGACGCCGACGACCAGCGACGGATTGGCCTTGCCCGCCCTGACTAACTCAAGCAACTCGAACAGGGCGGTCGGCGCGTTGCCGATCAGAAAGATGCCGCACCCTTCCGCCACCCCGCGGCGCATGGCGACCAGCGAGCGGGTTACTCCTATTGCGCGTGCTTCCCTGGCGACCTCGGGATCGGCGACATGGCAGACCAGTTCGCTGCCGAAACCGGCCAGACGAGGCTTGCTGACCCCGGCGCGGACCATGTGGGTGTCACACAGGACCTTCTCGCCGCGGCGCAGGGCGGCAATCCCCGCCGCGACCGCCCCGGGGGCGAAAAAGGTGACCTGGGCGAAGTCGAAGTCGGCAGTGGTGTGGATGATGCGGCGCACCACCGGCCACTGCCACGCATCGAAACCGTGCACCCCGACTTCGGCCTCGATGATGCGGAAACTTTCCGCCTCGATGGCGGCCGGATCGATAATGGTCGGACCGAAGGGCATCACGAAGCTCCCGTCACGCCAGCGCCTCGGCAATTCGTTCGCAGACGATCTCGCCGAGCTTGGGATGGATGCCGAGGGGCTGTCCCATCACCAGCTTCACCCCGGGATGACGTTGCCGCGCCATTTCCATCTCGGCCGGCAGATCTTCGAGGACATGCGCCCCGGCAAAGAGGAAATAGGGATAGAGCAGGACCCGCTCGGCCCCTTGGGCGACGCAGGCATCGATCCCCGCCTGGATGTTCGGCGCATGCATCTCGCGAAAGGCCACTTCGACGATCTCGTATCCCTGTTGCCGAACCATCCCGGCGATGGCGTGCAGCACGTTGTTGGCTTCGGCCACGCGCGAACCATGACCCATGAGCAGTATGGCGGTTTTCATCCGGCTCCTTTCAAGCTCTTCAAACAGGTTGAATGAGTACATATGGGGCAACAACCAACATCCGGAACGGTTTCTCCAGCTCCCGTTCCCAGGCGGTCAGCTCCTCCGCCCCCGGCTTGCGCAACTGACCGGCGGCGATCCAGCCGGCGACATCCTTGGAGCGATCTTGCGCGACGCACCAGGCGACCTCGACCAGCTCCAGTTCCGATGCCACCAGGATTACGCTGTCCCGGTGCAACTGGGGGCGCAGTGCCCGCCAGTCGACGGTGTCAAGTTCCTCCTGCAGTTTTTTGCGGATGTCGTCCATGTTCAGAGCTTGTCCCCGCGCAGATCGCCGCGGAACAGTTCTCCTGCCCCGCGCGAGGCGCAGAAGTCGCCGCACATGGTGCAGGTGTCCTCGTCCTCGGGGGTGCGGCTGGCGCGGATCGCGCGGGCATCCTCGGGGAAGAGCGCCAGTTCGAACTGCTTCTGCCAGTCGAGGTCGCGGCGCGCCTTGCTCATCGCCTTGTCGCGCTCGCGCCCCTTCTCCGGGTACTTGTTCATATCGCCGATGTAGGCGGCCACCCGTGCCGCCTTGACCCCGGTGATCACGTCCTGTTCGTTGGGGAGGGCCAGGTGCTCGGCCGGGGTGATGTAGCAGATCAGGTCGGCCCCGAAGCGGCTCGACTGCGCCGCGCCGATCGCCGCCGTAATATGATCATAGCCGGGGGCGACGTCACAGGCGATCGGGCCGAGCATGTAGTAGGGGGCTTCGCCGCTCATGCGCTTCTGCAGGCGGATATTCCCCTCCACCTCGTCGAGCGGCACGTGCCCCGGCCCCTCGACCAGCATCTGACAGCCCATCTCGCGGCCGAGTTCCGCCAACTCGCAATTGATCAGCAGCTCCTGGATCTGCGCCCGGTCGGAGGAATCATGGATCGCCCCGGCGCGCAGGCCGTTGCCCAGCGACAGCACCGTGTCGTACTTCTTGAGGATCCCCACCACCCGGTCGAACTTTTCGTAGAGCGGATTTTCCCGGCGGTTGGCGAGCATCCACGCGACCATGGAAACACCCCCCTTGCTGACCAGTCCGCCATAGCGGTAGCCCTGTTTCCTCAGGCGCTCGATGGTATAGAGGTTGATGCCGCAGTGCACCGCCATGAAAGCCATGCCGTCACTGCACTGCTGCTCGATCAGGTCGAAGAGCAGCTCCTCGTCGAGTTTGTTGGGGTCGCCGTATTTGCGTGCCGCCTCGCAGAACGCCTGGTAGAGGGGGACGTTCCCCACCGGCAGGTCGACCGCGTTGATCACCTCGCGGCGCACCCGGTCGAGATCGCCGCCGACCGACAGCTCCATCAGGGTGTCGGCGCCGGCAGCCTGGGCGGCCCGGGCCTTGTTCACCTCGGCGGCATAGTCGACGATGTCGGAGGAAGTGCCGATCGAGGCGTTGACCTTGGTGCGCAGCCCCTTGCCGATGCCGGCAAGGCGGGACGGCTTGCGGTTGTGGTTCCAGGGGATGACAACCTTCCCCTCGGCCACCATCTGGCGAACGTATTCCTCACTCACCTGCTCATCGCGGGCCACCGTCGCCATCTGCGGGGTGACGACACCGGCACGGGCGTGTTCAATCTGGGTCTTCAACCGTTATCTCCTTCGGAATGCAAAGTCACCCGCCGCCAACCGCGGACGGAATTGATCAGCCAGAGCCGCCGGGCGGCAAGCAGTTCCGCCCGCAGCACGACCTCTTCAGCCAGAACGCCCCGCGCCATGAGCTCTTCGCGCAGCGTTCCCGGCAGCAGCCCGCAGGCAATGGGCGGCGTCACCAGGCGGCCGTTCTTCTCCACCACCAGGTTGTGAAGCGTCCCCTCGGTCACCTCGCCGCGCGTGTTGCAGAAGAGCACGTCAAGGCAGCCCGGGTGTCTGTCGAGGGCGCCGTCGTACCAGGGGCGCCAGGTGGTTTTGTGATAGAGCAACGGCTCCCGGCTGTCGATCTCCCCATCGGCCAGCGCGACCCGGGCCGGGGTTTCTGCATTTCGTCGCGGCGCCAGCGGTTCCGTGGTCAGAGTGACGGCGCCGTCGGCGCTCAGCAGCAACCGGACCTTGTGGCGGCCGGCTTCAACCGGGGCAACCGCCTGCAGCCGTTGTCTCACCAATTTTAAATTGCACATGAAACCGAGTGCCGCCGCCGACCCGGCCAACCGCTGCAGGTGGCGCTCCAGCAGCAGATAACCGTACCCTCTTTGCCATTGCAGGGTCTCGACCAGCTGCAGCGGCTCGGCGCCGCCCGACAGGAAAGCCGCCTTGTCCAGGCACTCCCGGTATTCGGCGGCAGCCTCGGCATCCGCTGTCACCCCGCTGCCGACGCCGAGTTCCCCCTCTCCCCGGCGCAGGTCGAGGACGGCCGTCCGGATCGCCACGCTGAAGACCGCGTCCTCTCCCGGCGAGACGAAGCCGAGGGCTCCGCAGTAGAGACCGCGCGGCGCCTCTTCCAGTTCACCGATGATCGCCA
>JAMPXI010000168.1 GCA_023701265.1 Desulfuromonadales bacterium
CCGACTCGTTCACCCCCATGACCACGGTCAGATCCTCGCCCTTGGCCGGGGCGCTGATGATCACCTTCTTCGCGCCGGCATCGATATGCTTCTGCGCGTTGACCCGGTCGGTAAAGAGGCCGGTCGATTCGATGACGATATCGACGCCAAGCTGCTTCCAGGGAAGGGCGGCCGGGTCTCTTTCCTTGCAGACCTGGATCGTCTTGCCATTGACGATGATGGCGGCATCGGTTGCCTGAACTTCACCGGCGAATTCGCCATGCACCGAGTCGTACTTGAGCAGGTGGGCGAGGGTGGCGGGATCGGTCAGGTCGTTGACAGCGACGATGTCGAACCCCTTCACGCTCTGAGCGGCACGAAACACGTTGCGGCCGATGCGGCCGAAGCCGTTGATCGCGATTTTGACTGCCATGATTCATCCTCCGAAGTGAGTAGATATTGTGCGCTGAAGTTTTCGGGAAAAATGATGCTGCCTGTCGAAGCGGCATGCGGAAAGCAGCCGTGCGCGGCGCCGGAACTATAGCCGATCAGTGGTTGACGGTCAACCCTTGTCATCGCCGTCGACAGGTCATCAAGACAATTGCCCTTTGCCGGCGCCTGTGATAAAAATCGAAAATTCACCGCCATGCATGAATGGCAAATCCGGCATCACGCCAAAGCCCCTTGGAGGACGTGCTTCCTGCAATGAAAGGAACCCTCGAAAAGCGCCTCCTCCTGCTCTGCTTCTTTGCGCTTGCCATTACCATCGCCGTCAATACCGGCTTCAGCGTTGAGAGTTTCCGCCGCCAGTACCGCGAGGGGATTCTGCGACGCTGCAACACGCTGGCCACTGCCCTGAAAGGCCAGGTCGAGCGGATTCTCGCCCTTGGCATCCCTCTGGGGCAGATCGAGGGACTTTCCGAACGCTGCCAGACTGTCACCACCAACGATCCGGAAATCTCCTACTGCCTGATCGAGGATGCCCGCGGCACCATTCTCTACCGAAGCACCACCCTGCCATTCGAGCCGGCCAATTCGAGACTGTCCGGTCACATCACCGACCAGATCTCGATTCTCGATACCACCGAGTACGGGCGGATGTATGACCTGTCCCTGCCGATTTACGACTTCGAGGACAAACTTGCCGGCCGCATCAGAATCGGCTTCCAGGAAACGGTTCTCAAGGTTCTGACCGGGGAACATCTGCTCTGGTCGCTGCTCGTTCTGGGTGGCGCCTCCGCGGCGGTCTTCGCCCTGATGATCCTGTTCATCCGCCGCGACCTGGTGATGCCGGTACGCAGGATGTGCGCCACGGCGACGACAATTGCCGCCGGCGATTTCAACGTCAAGCTGCCGCCCATGGAATCCAGGGAACTGGCGATGCTTGGCGATGCCCTCTCCGAAATGGCCTCTTCGCTGTTGCAGCGCGATGTCGAACTGCGTAACCGCTACCGCGACCTGGAAGATGCCAACAGCGAGCTGCAGCTCTCCTATGAGCGTCTCGAGGCTTTGAGCGGAGACCTCGGCCGCAGCCGCGAAATGTATCGTTCACTGCTCGATGATGCGAGCGATGCGATCCTGGTCTGTGATGAGGATGATCGCGTGCTGATGGTCAACAAGTCGGCCGAGCAGTTCTTCGGCCTGCCGCGCATCCGCGTCGAGGGAGAGAACATCAGGGCGTTTCTTCAGGATGTGCGTTGTCACAACTTCCCGGAGATCGATTCCTGGTACCAGGCGATCCGCCCTGGCCGGGCCAGTGATACGGAAATCCGTTTTGTCCACCCGCTCGAGAAGAAGTCGCTGGTCGGCTGGGTGACCGGCGCAGCTATTGTCGGCAAGAGCGGCAGGCGCTTCGTGCAGTTGATCATCCGCGATGCCACGCGCGAGGAGGAGGTCCGCCAGCAGCTGGAAAGGGCCGCGCGCGAGTTGGAACGGCTCAACATGATGAAAAACTCGTTCCTCGGCCTGGCTTCTCATGAACTCAAGACGCCGTTGACCATCATCCTGGGCTATGTCGAGCTGCTGCTGAACGAAATGGCGGAGCGTCTCGATGATGGCACCCGGGAGATGCTCCGCCATATCGGTCGGGCCAGCGAGCGGCTCTCGGAAATCGTGCGCGACATGGTTGACGTGTCGATGCTCGACAATCGCACTCTGGAATTGATGAGCCAGGAGATCAATGCCAATGCTCTGGTGGACAGCGCCGTGGAGAAATCCCGGGAGGCGATTCGCCAGCGGCGCCAGAAGCTGCACCTGGAACTGGCCGATGGTTTGCCGATGGTCCGCTGCGATCAGGAGCGAATGACGCAGGCGATCAGCAATGTCCTTGGCAATGCCATCAAATTTACCCCGGACTACGGTCTGATCAGGGTTCGTACGCGCCTGGTGATGCGTCAACGGCTTCCCGAACGATTTGTGGCGGAAGGGATCGATGGTATCTGCGCGGTTGACAATAGCCTGTACCCCTACGTGGAGATTGCGGTCATCGACAGCGGCATCGGGGTTGCCAGGAACGAACAGGAAACGATTTTCGACAAGTTCTACGAAGTTGGTGACGTCGAGGAGCATTCCAGCGGCAAGGTCGCCTTTAAAAGCCGTGGCGCCGGTCTCGGCCTGACCATTGTCAAGGGGGTCGTCGACATGCATGGCGGTGCGGTTTGGGTTGAGAGTCCCGGTTATGACCCGGAACGCTTCCCCGGAAGCACTTTCTATGTTCTGCTGCCGACCGCCCCGCCTTCCGTCACGGACATCCCGGCGTGACCATGGGGCAGGCAGAGGCTTCACCGATCGACAACGCCGTGAAATGAATACCTGTCTGCTGGCAAGCGGCAGCAAGGGCAATTCCCTGCTGGTCTGCAGCGGCCGCACCCGGCTGCTGATCGACGCCGGGCTTTCCGCCAGGGAGTTGTGCCGGCGGCTGGCCCTGGTTCAAGTCGCGCCGGAAACTCTCGATGCTGTTTTTGTGACCCATGAACATATCGATCATGTCCGTGGTCTCGGCGTGCTGAGCCGGCGCCATAATCTGCCGGTTTACCTGCACCATGATGCCGCGGCGGTCCTTGCCGACAATCAGCGCCCCGGGCGGGTCATCGAGTTCGAAACCGGCAGCGGGATCTACGTCGGCGATCTCATGGTTAAAGCCTTTCCGGTGACCCATGACGCGCAGGCAACCGTCGGTTTCTCGATCACCGGAACTTCGGGCAAGGTCGGGATTGCCACTGACCTTGGGATGTCCACTCGGCTGGTGGCCGAGGAGTTGTGTCGATGTCAGACGCTGGTGCTGGAATCGAACCACGACGAGGCGATGCTGCGCGACGGGCCTTATCCCTGGCCGCTCAAGCAGCGCATCAAAGGCAACCATGGGCATCTGTCAAATCGCGACAGTGCCGAATTGCTCGAAACTCTCTGCTGGGAAGGCCTGGAGACGGTCTTTCTTGCGCACCTGAGTGAAACCAACAATCATCCCGGGCTGGCACGAACAACCGCTGAACAGGTGCTCTCACGGCAGAGCCGCTGCCGGCCTCGGCTGCTGATTGGCCGCCAGGATCAGCCGACGTCCGTATCCGTCGCAAATTGACTGCAAGGAGCCATTGTTCATGATTCCACGTTATACCCGTGCCGAGATGGCGCGCATCTGGGAACCGGAGAACCGCTTCCGTATCTGGCTGGAGATCGAAACCCTGGCCTGCGAGGCCCAGGCCGAGCTGGGGGTCATCCCCAGGGAGGTGGTGCCGGTGATCCGCGAAAAGGGCAATTTCGACATCGCCCGCATCGATGTCATCGAGGCGGAAGTCAAGCACGACGTCATCGCTTTCCTGACCTCTGTCGCCGAATACGTCGGCCCGGAAGCCCGTTTCATCCACCAGGGGATGACCTCCTCGGACGTGCTCGATACCTGCCTGTCGATGCAGATGGTGCAGGCCGCCGACCTGCTGCTGGAGGATCTCGACCTGGTGCTCGCTTCGATCCGGGCGCGGGCCGTGGAACACAAGCACACGGTTTGCATCGGCCGCTCTCACGGCATCCACGCCGAACCGGTGACATTCGGCCTGAAGCTGGCCTCCTGGTTCGCCGAAATGGACCGCAACCGCACGCGCCTGCAGGCGGCCCGCGAAAACATCGCCACCGGGGCGATCTCCGGGGCGGTCGGCACCTTCGCCAACATCGACCCC
>JAMPXI010000042.1 GCA_023701265.1 Desulfuromonadales bacterium
CAAGGACAATCCCGCCGCGTTGATGGCCAACCTCGACGCCCTGACTCTCTATGGCTGGCTGGTCTCCGGCTTGGGCGAACCGCCGGTTTCCGGGGAGGAGTCCTCCCCGGGAACCGTGCTGGCTGCCGGGCTGGGAGGGCTTGCGGCCATGTCTGGAGCGAGTGTCGCCACGGAAGGGTTGAACGAGGTGGCGGCATCCGTCAACGCAGCTGTCAACGAAGGAGTCGATGAGCAAAAGACCGTTGTCAAGCCTCCGCTCAGGCCAGCACCGCTCCCGCCGCCGCCCGATCGTCCCGAGCAGACAACTTCCCTGCGTCGAGCCCTGCCGATCGCGGTTGCCTTTTTTGGCGGCACCTTGGCGATGATTATTGGCAAGACCGGGGTGTTGCATCCGTTTTTTGACCGGGCGCTGCATACTGGAGCCTTGCCAGGGATCGCCGCGCTCGCGCTCTGCTGGGGTGCGTTTGCCTGCCTGCGCCTGAAGCGGTTCGTCGAGGATACCCCGACCAGCCGCATTCGCTCCCTGGCCATGGGGTTGGTCGAGGTGCAGGGGCGGGCGATCCGCCGCTATGCTCTGGTGGCGCCGATGACTCAGGGGGCCTGCGTCTGGTACCGGCTGCGCAAGTACCGGCGCGACAACCGTAACAATTGGATGCTGGCCAGTCAGAGCGACAGCAATCATGTGCCGTTCGTCCTCGACGACGGCAGCGGCCGGGTTGTCGTCGATCCTGCCGGTGCGACCATCAAGGTAAAAACCGAGCAGACCGGTTTCCCCGGAGAAAGCACCTTGATTGGTGCGGCGGTCGATGGCGGCCCCGATGAAAAATGGATCGAGGAACTGATCTACGAGGGGACCAGCCTTTACGTCCTTGGCTACGCCCGCCCGGTACGCGGGGTTGGACCGGGGCTGCGTGAACGCACGGTCGAGGCCTTGCGACGGCTCAAGCTTGACCCTCGGGCGCTGCACCGCTACGATGCCAATCGTGACGGTCGGCTCGATGCCGACGAGTGGCAGGCCGCCCGCGAAGACGCCGAGCGCCTGGCGGCGGCTGAGCAACTCAGGGTGCGGGAAGTCCCGTCTGCCGATCATGCCTTGCTCGGCAAACCGCCGCGCGGGCTGCCGTTCCTGATCGCCGAAGGGCAGACGGGAACGGAACTGGCGGGCAGGTACGGCTGGCTCGGGGTGGTGCTGCTGGTGCTGGGGGTTGCGGCATTCGGTTTTGCGCTGAAACTGTCCCTGGAATTTTTCGGATTGATCTAGGAGGTGACGGAGATGATAGCTCTGATCGTATTGGCCGTAATCGGTTTTGTCCTGGCACTCGTGGCGCTGTACGTGATCACCGTTTACAACAGCCTGGTGCAGTTGAAGAACAACATCGAGCGCAACTGGAGTAACATTGATGTCCTGCTCAAACAGCGCTTCGATGAACTGCCCAAGCTGATCAAGGTCTGCGAAGGGTACATGCAGCATGAGCAGCGCACCTTGGAAGCGGTGATCAAGGCCCGCTCCATGGTCAGTCAGGCGCGCGGCGACGAAGAGAAGATGCGTACCCAGAATGCCCTGACCGAGACGCTGCGGTCACTGTTCATGGTCGTCGAACGCTACCCAGAGCTCAAGGCCGACCAGGCTTTTCGCCAGCTTGGCGCGCGCATCTCCGAACTGGAAGACCAGATTGCCGACCGCCGCGAGTTTCTCAACGACTCGGTCAACCTCTATAACATCCGCATCGAACAGTTCCCCGACCTGCTGGTCGCCCGCCCCTTCAATTTCACGGCGCGGCCCTTGTGGCAGATCGACCCGGCGCACCGGGAGGATGTTTCGGTGGAGTTCAAGCCCGCCTGAGCAGGGTTTGCCCTTGGCAATTTCCGCACGCTTGCGTTAATCTCTGCGGACTGCCGTTTCTTCGCGAGGTTGCGTGGCGTTTTCCGATCTGCTCCAGTTCCTCTTTGCCGGCCTGACCAGCGGGGCGATCTACGCCCTGATCGCCCTGGGCTTCTGCGTGGTGCACAACACCATGGGGATCGTCAACTTCGTGCAGGTTGACTTCGTCTCCCTCGGCGGGATGATCCTCTACAGTGCGCTCTTTACCCTTGGCCTGGCCATGCCGCTGGCGCTGCCGGTGGCGATCGTCGGGGTGACCGTGGCGGCGATGCTGGTCGAGCGCCTGGGGCTGCGACCGGCGCGCAGCGACCACCCGTTGGTACTGATTTTTTTGACCATTGGCCTGTCGATCATGCTGCGCGGGCTGATGGCCCTTGCTTGGGGGAAAAACCGCATGGCGGTGCCGCCGCTGACCAGCGACGAACCGTTGCGTCTGTTCGGTGCGGCCCTGTTGCCGCAGACCCTCTGGGTGCTGGCACTGACCGCGTTGGCCATCGTCGCCCTGCTCTGGTTCTACCGCCGCACCCGCCTTGGCCTGGCGATGCGCGCGGTGGCCGCCAATCCGACCGCTGCCGCCGTGGTCGGCCTGCCGGTCGGGCGGGTGAAGATGCTCACCTTCGGCCTCGCCGGGGCACTCGGCGGGCTGGCCGGGGTGCTGGTCACGCCGATCACCACGCTGCGTTATGATGTCGGCGTGCTCCTCGGCCTGAAAGGATTCGCGGCGGCGATTCTCGGTGGCTTCGGCTCGCTCCCCGGCGCGGTGCTCGGCGGCATCGGACTGGGGGTGCTGGAAACGCTCTCCGCCGGTTACGTCAGCAGTGCCTACAAGGACGTGTGTGCCTTCGTGGTGCTGCTGCTGGTCCTGTTCATCCGTCCACAAGGATTGTTGGGAAAATGACCGATCTGTTTCTGATGGGGAATGAGGCGATCGCCCGCGGGCTGATCGAGGCCGGCTGTACCCTGGCCAGCGCCTACCCCGGCACGCCCTCCACCGAGATTCTCCAGGCGGTGGTCAACTTCCGCGACCTGGCCGTCGACCCGCTGCACATCGAGTGGTCGGTCAACGAGAAGATCGCCTTCGAGGTCGCCCTGGCCCACAGCTACACTGGCAAGCGCGCCGCAGTGGCGATGAAGCAGGTCGGGCTGAATGTCGCCGCCGACCCGTTTATGCGCACCGCCTACCTCGGCGTCAAGGGGGGGCTGGTGCTGATCGTCGCCGATGACCCCGGCCCGCACAGCTCGCAGAACGAGCAGGATTCCCGCCAGTTCGCCCAGTTCGCCCGTATCCCGGTGCTCGACCCGGCCTCGCCCGCCGAGGCCCGCGAGATGGTGGTCGAGGCTTTCGCCCTCTCCGAGGAACTGGAGCTGCCGGTGATGCTGCGGCCGACCACGCGCATCTGCCATGCCCGCCAGAACCTCGCTTCGCGCGAGCCGCAGGCGTTCGGGCGCAAGGCCGATTTCCGCAAGGAGCCGGGTCGCTGGGCGGCAACCCCGGCGTTCCTGCCGGCGCTGCACCGCGCCCTCAACGAGAAAATCGACCGGCTGGCCGTGGACGAACGCTTCCGTCCGCAGGTCACCTCCGGCGACGGCTCGTTCCCCGGCATGTGCGTGGTCGCCGCCGGCATCTGTTTTGCCACCGCGGCCGACCGGCTCGAAGCGCAGGGGCTGCTCGGCAGTGTCGACCTCTGTCAGGTGCGCATGCCCTATCCGCTGCACGCCGGATTCATCGCAGAGCTCAAGCAGCGCTATCAGCGGGTGCTGCTCCTTGAGGAAACCTATCCGGTGATCGAGGCACAACTCGGCCATCCGGGCCTCTCCGGGCGCAGCGATGGCACGGTGCCCCGCGAGGGGGAACTGACCCCCGACATCATCGCCGCGGCGCTGGATCAATTCCTTGGCCGACCCCATCCCGAGGAGGACTCACTCCCGGTTGCGCCCGGCCGACGGCCGAGCCTTTGCCCGGGCTGCCCGCATCGAGCCGCCTTCCACGCCATTAAAATGCTCTTCCCCAAGGGGATCTTCCCGAGCGATATCGGCTGCTACACGCTGGGGCTGAACCTCGGCGCGGTCGACACCGTGCACTGCATGGGTGCCTGCATCAGCCAGGGTGCCGGCTTCTATCACGCCTACGCCCAGGATGGCGGGGAGGTGCCGCCGATCGTGGTGACCATCGGCGATTCGACCTTCTTCCATGCCGGCATCCCGGCGCTGATCAACGCCGTGATCCAGCAGGCCCGCATCGTGGTGGTGATCCTCGACAACGCCACCACCGCCATGACCGGTCACCAGCCGGTGCCGCATCTGGGGCTGGCTGCCGACGGATCAAAGGCCCCGGCGGTGCCGATCGAAAACCTGGTGCGTGCCTGCGGCGTGCGTTTCATCGCCGAGGGGAGCCCCTATGATCGCGCCGCCTTCGAACAGATGCTGCGCGACGCCCACGCCCACACCCGCGCGGTCGATGGCGGGGTGGCGGTAGTGATCTCCCGTCATCCGTGCCTGATGGACCGCCGTGCCTGCCTCAACCAGAAGCGCTACCGGATGCAGGTCGAAACCAGCTGCACCGGCTGCCGGCGCTGCCTCAAACAGTTCGAGTGCGCGGCGATCGTCTTCAATGAAGCCACCAGTAAGGCGACCATCGATCCCGACCTGTGCGTCGGCTGCGGCACCTGCGTGCCGGCCTGTCCGGTTGGCGCCATCGTCGCCATTGAGGAGGAGGCGCCATGAGACAGCAGATCGTGGTCAGTGGCCTGGGCGGGCAGGGGGTGCTGTTCCTGACGAGGGTGATTGCCGAGAGCGCCCTGCGCCACGGCGCGGCGGTACTCACCGCCGAGACCCACGGCATGGCCCAGCGCGGCGGCAGCGTCCTTTCCACCATCAAGGTCGGGGCGTTTCGCAGTCCCCTGATCGCCCGCGGTACAGCGGATCTCGGCCTCTTCCTGGCGGCGGAGAATCTGCCGGTGCATGGCCCCCTGCTGCGCCCGGACGGTGCCGTGGTGGTCGGCACCGCCCAGGCTGGTGCGTATCGGGCGGTGGATGCCGCCGCCGTGGCCCGCGAACTCGGTGCGCCGGTGCTCGCCAACCTGGTGCTGCTTGGTTTTGCCGTGGCCGATGATCTGCTCTGTGTCGGGCGCATCGATGTCGAGGCGACCATCCGTGCCATTTCGCCGCCGAAGCTGGTTGACGCCAATTTGGCCGCGTTTGTCAAGGGGCTCGAACTGGGAGCCGGTGAGGAGTGAGGCGTGAGGAGTGAGGAGCAAAACCAGCTGTCATCCTCGAGTGCCGGAAGGACGCCTCACCCCTCTCGCCTCACTCCTTACGCTGTTGACGATCAACCATGACCACCAGGGACAAACTCCTCTACTTCCTCTACCTGCACCGCACCGGGCTGATGGTCTTCGCCCTGACCCTTGCCCTGGCCATCTACCCGCCGTTATGGGGTAACCCTTACCTGCTTGGCGTCACTAACCAGATCGCGCTTTACGCCATTGTGGTCCTCGGCCTCAATCTGTTCATCGGCTACGCCGGGCAGATCTCCCTCGGCCATGCCGCTTTCTTCGCCCTGGGAGCCTACGGCTCGGCACTGCTCAGCGGCGAGGCGGGGGTGGCGCCGTGGCTGGCCCTGGCATTGGCGGTGCTGGCGGCCTCGGGGGTCGCCCTGCTGGTCGGTATTCCGACCCTGCGTCTGCACGGTCATTACCTGGCGATGGCGACGCTGGGCTTCAACCTGGTGATCTACCTGGTGCTGATGCAGTGGGACAGAATGACCGGCGGGCCGAGCGGCTATGCCGGCATCCAGCCCTTGGCCCTCGGCGCTTTCACCTTTACCAGCGACCTGCGCCTGCACTACCTGGTCTGGGGGGTGGCGCTGCTTTGCCTGACCCTGGCGCTCAACCTGGTGCGCAGCGGTGTCGGTCGCGGTCTGGCGGCGGTGGCCGGCGACGAGGTGGCCGCTGCTGCCTGCGGCGTCGATACCCGCGCCGCCAAGGTCAAGGTCTTCGTCCTCTCGGCCGCGTTCGCCGCCCTGGCCGGCGGTCTGTACGCCCACGGCTTTGGCTTCATCAGCCCTGAGACCTTCGGGATTTTCGCCTCGGTCGATTTCGTCGCCATGGTGGTGGTCGGTGGGCTCGGTTCGGTGTGGGGGAGCCTGTTCGGGGTGGCGCTGCTCACCTGTCTGCCGGAATGGATCGATCGCTTCGAAAGCTACAAGGAGATCGTCCACGGCGCGATTCTGGTCGGGGTGCTGATGTTCCTGCCGCAGGGGCTGGTGACCGGGCTGCTCGATCTGGCGCGGGTGCGGCTGGCCCGCTGGAAGGCCCGCCATGCTTGAGCTGCGGGGGGTGTGCCGCAACTTCGGCGGGTTGGCGGCGTTGAGCGACGTTTCCTTCCGGGCCTCGTCCGGCGAGGTGACGGCGCTGATCGGTCCGAACGGCGCGGGGAAGAGCACCCTGATCAACTGTGCCACCGGCATCGACCGCCCCGATGCCGGCGAGGTGCTGCTCGGTGGTCGCGCCATCACCGGCCTGCCGGCACACCGGGTGGCCAGTCTCGGGGTCGCCCGCACCTTCCAGAACCTGCGGCTCTTTCCGCGGCTGTCGGTGCTCGACAACGTTTTGTGCGGGCTGACCGTGGCGGCCGGGCACAGCCTGATCGGCGCCCTGCTGCGGCCGCCGGCTTTGCGCAACCGCGAGCGGCGCCTGCGCCTGCAGGCCCTGGCCGCCCTCGATCGTTTCGGCCTGACGGCGATGGCCGACTGGCCGGTCGGGGTCCTCGCCTACGGCGACCGCAAGCGGGTTGAGCTGGCCCGGGCGGTGGTCAGCGAACCGCAGCTGTTGCTTCTCGACGAGCCGGTGGCTGGCCTGAACGCCACCGAGACTGCGGCGGTCGGCGCCGAGATCCGGCGCCTGCGTGCACAGGGGTACACCGTGCTGCTGGTCGAGCACGACATGGAACTGGTGATGGGCGTTGCCGACCGGGTGGTAGTCCTCGACGGTGGCCGCTGCATCGCCCAGGGCACCCCTGCCGAGGTGCGCCGCAACCCGCTGGTGCTGGAAGCCTATCTGGGCAAGACCAGCCTGGTCGCCTGAATCGATGCTGACCGTCGAGAATCTGCACGTCCATTATGGTGCCGCCGAGGCGCTGCGCGGCATCGACCTGCACGTGGCAAGCGGCGAGACGGTCGCCCTGGTCGGTGCCAATGGTGCCGGCAAGACCACTTTGCTGCGCGCACTGATGGGGCTGGTCAAGCCGAGCGCCGGCCGTATCCTGGTCGACGGCAACGACGTCACCGGCTACGCCCCGGCGCGCATGGTCCGCCAGGGGCTGGCGCTCTCTCCAGAGGGGCGCGAGCTGTTCGGCAACCTCACCGTGCGCGAGAACCTGCGCCTCGGTGGCATCGCCCTGCAACTTGCCGAAAGCGAGATCCTTCAACGCCTCGACGAGGTCTGCACCCGCTTCCCGCGCCTGGCCGAACGCCTTGAGCAGCGTGCCGCCACCATGTCGGGGGGGGAGCAACAGATGGTCGCCATGGGGCGGGCGCTGATGGCTCGACCGCGCCTGCTGCTGCTCGACGAACCCAGCCTGGGACTAGCCCCCTTGGTGACGGATGAAATCTTTGCTATCATCCACCAATTGAGCCGTGCCGGGACGACCATTCTGCTGGTCGAACAGAACGCCGCGCGGGCGCTGACTGCCTCCGCCCGTGCCTATCTGCTGGCCAACGGGCGCATCGCCGACCATGGCGAAAGCAGTCGCCTGCTCACCGATCCGAGCCTGCGCCGCGCCTTTCTCGGCGCGGCTTCGGAGCAGAACCCGGCGGCCAGCCGCCTCGGCGCGGCGGGACTTACCAACATTCGTCTCGAGAAACCGGATATGAGCCACCAGACCTTCATGCCGTCATTCGGTACCACCGAAGAATTGGCCACCCACCAGCTCAAGGGGCTGCAGTGGACAGTACGTCACGCCTACGAGGGCTCCAGCTTCTACCGCGAGCATCTCGATGCCGCCGGCATTACGCCGGAGGAAATCACCTCGCTGAGTGATCTGCGGCGTCTCCCCTTCACCAGTGCCGACGACTTGCGCGACGGCTACCCGTTTCCGCTGCGCGCCGTCCCCTTCGAACAGATCGTGCGCATCCACGCCAGTTCCGGGACTACCGGCAAGCGCAAGGTGCTCGCCTACACCCAGAAGGACCTTGATGACTGGGTGCATTTCTTTGCGCGCTGCTACGAAATGGCCGGGGTTACCCCCCTCGACCGAGTGCAGGTGGCGGTCGGTTACGGCATCTGGACCGCCGGCGTGGGCTTCCAGCTCGGCGCCGAAAGACTCGGTGCCATGGCTATCCCGGCCGGGCCTGGCAACATCGACCTGCAGCTGCAGTTTCTCATCGACTTCCAGGCAACGGTCTTCTGTTCCACCGCCTCGATGGCGCTGTTGATGGCCGAGGAGATCCACCGCCGCGACGTCGCCGACAAAATTGCGGTGAAAAAGGTCATCTACGGTTCGGAGCGCTCCTCGGTGTCGATGCGCCAGAAAATTTCCGAACTGTTCGGTGGTGCCGAGCTCTACGACATCACCGGCCTGACCGAACTGTATGGCCCCGGCACCGGCATCGAATGCGCCGACCACGACTGCATTCATTATTGGGGCGATTACTACCTGGTGGAGATCATCGATCCCGAGACGCTGCAGCCGCTCCCGGACGGCGAGTGGGGGGAGATGGTGGTCACCACCCTGTGCAAGGAGGCGGCGCCGCTGCTCCGCTACCGTACCCGCGATATCACCCGGATCATCCCCGGCCCGTGCACCTGCGGCTCGCTCCTGCCGCGCCACTCGCGAATCAAGGGGCGCTCCGACGACACTTTTAAATTCCGCGGCGTCAACATCTATCCCTCGAGCATCGATACCTTGCTCTCGGCCGTCCCCGGGTTGGGCTCCGAATTCCAGGTATACCTGTCCCGCGACGAGGCGAGCGGCCGCGACCAGATGCTGCTCAAGGTCGAGCGCGGCGATGGAGTCGACGTGAGCCGGGTGCCGGAACTGCTCCATGAGACGCTCCATCAGTTCAAGAAACAGCTGATGGTTACCCCGGAGGTGACGATCGTTGCTTACGGCGAGCTGCCGCGTTCCGAACGCAAGAGCCAGCGGATTTTCGATCAACGCATCACCGATGAGGTTGTTTAGGGCAGGCATTCCCACTTTTTCGCGAGGAGGAACAGGATGAAACGGATACTGGCAATTGTCGTCATCATGGCGTTCTGTGCCGGCACGGCGCTGGCGGCCGAGCCGATCAAGATCGGTGCCTTCTTCGACCTGACCGGGCCGGCGGCCAATATCGGCATCCCGACCAAGCTGGTTGCCGAGATGGTGGTCGACAAGATCAACAAGGCCGGCGGGGTCAACGGCCGGTCGCTGCAACTGGTGATCGGCGATACCGAAGGTGACCCGGCCAAGGCGACGACCATCGCCAAAAAGTTCATTTACCAGGACAAGGTTGCCGCGATCGTCGGTCCGACCCGCACCGGCACCGGCATGGCGGTCAAAAAGCTGGTTGAGGAAGCGGGGATGCCGACCTTCATGACCGTCGGCGGCGACCCGGTGATCATGGGCGGAGAGAAGCTCGGCCCCTACACGTACGTGTTCAAGTCACCGCAGCGGTCCTCCACCGCGGTCAAGCGTCTCTACGCCTTCCTGAAGGAAAAAGGGCTGAAGAAGATCGCGTTGCTTACCGCCGCCGATGGTTTCGGCAAGGACGGCGTGGGCTGGCTGCAGAAGCTTGCTCCGGAATTCGGCCTGGAGATCGTCGCCGAAGAATCGTTCGGCCCGGACGATACCGATGTAACCGCCCAGCTGACCAAGCTGAAGAACTCCCCCGCCCAGGCGGTCGTCTGCTGGACCATCGGCCCGGCCGGAGCCATCGTTGCCAAGAACCGCGCCCAACTCGGCATCACCCTGCCGCTCTTCCAGTGTCATGGCCAGCCCGATCCGAAATACATCGAACTGGCCGGCAAGGCGTCCGAAGGCGACCGCATGCCCGCCACCAAGCTGATGGTCGTTAGCGAACTGCCGGCATCGGATCCGCAGAAGCCGGTGATCCAGGAGTTCGTCAAGCTCTACACCGAAGTTTACAAATACGATAAGCAGTTCCCGATCAACACCCATTCAGGCTACGCCTGGGACGCCATCACCATCGTCGCCAACGCCATGAAAAAGGCGGGTACCGAGCCCAAGGCGCTGCGCGACGCTATCGAGCAGACCAGGGGTTACGTCGGCGTTTCGGGGGTCTACAACCTCACGGCCGAGGATCACAACGGCCTGGATGTCGACTCGATGGTCATTGTCGAGGTGAAGAACGGCAAATTCGCGATGGCCAAGTAACGGCCGGCCCGCCGAGAGCAGAAAAAGAAGAGGGACCGGCCCACGGCCGGTCCCTCAGATATGCAACTGGACGTCCTTGGTTAGGGGCCAACAGCTGGAGGCGTGAACTCATGGCCGCAGGCCGGACATTTTACCTTGGCCATTTCCCCTCCTCCGGTTGCAGCGCAGGCGGACAGCGAGGCTGCCAAGAGGAGCGCCAAAAGCACATTCAACAACGCTTTCATGATTAAATCTCCTTTCTTGGATATCACTTCCCTATATAAGAACTATATTGAATGGTTGCCGAATTACAAGTGGCCCGCTGGATATATATTAAATGCCTGCCGTAGCGGCATTCCCCATTTCGGGAATAATGGTGCCGCAGAGGTTCCCGATATCGGGAGACGCAGCTTGGTTGCTTAAATAAATGTCAATAAAATCGGCACGTTGTAAATTGGCATGCAGGTTGCTCATTGATTTGGCTATCTAACAGTTTCGCCATAGCGGCGAACACCCATCCAAAAGGAGACTACACGATGAAGAAGCTTCTTGTTGTTCTGGCGAGCCTGGC
The DNA here is from genome assembly GCA_023701265.1 of Desulfuromonadales bacterium. Lineage (GTDB taxonomy): Bacteria > Desulfobacterota > Desulfuromonadia > Desulfuromonadales > BM103 > VAUL01. The sequence continues at coordinate 10,806 of JAMPXI010000042.1, forward strand.
CCTGGTGGCCACCCTGACTGCTTGCGCCAAAGCCCCGACCGAAGAGATCAATGCCACCAAAGCTGCCGTTGACGCCGCTGTTGCCGAAGGCGCTCAGCAGTACACCCCGGAAGACTACAAGATGGTTGCTGACGGTCTTGCCGCTGCCAACGCCGAAATCAAGGTTCAGGAAGAGAAATTCTTCAAGAACTTCGACAAAGCCAAGCAGATCCTGGCCAAAACCAAAGCTGACGCCGAAGCCCTCAAAGGCAAGGTTGCTGCTCGCAAGGAAGAGCTGAAGCAGGCCGCCATCGCGACCCTCGCCCAGGCCAACACCGCCCTGGTCGAAGCCAAAGACCTGCTCGCCAAAGCCCCGAAAGGCAAAGGCTCCAAAGCTGACATCGAAGCCATGCAGACCGACCTGGCTGGCGTCGAGGCGATGATTCCTGAAGTGCAGCCGATGATCGACGGCGGCGACTTCATTGGTGCCAACGAGAAGGCCAATGCCATCCTCGCCCGCATCACCGCCGTTAGCGACGAAGTGAAAGCTGCCATCGAGAAGAAAAAGTAATTGGTTTAAGTAATTGAGCCCAGTTAGCATCGTGGCCAAAATTGGGCCCGTCCTGAGATTTCTCGGGGCGGGCCCGATTGTCATGGCCCTCATCATCTCCGTTCTGTCGCTGGTCGGCTGCAGCGAACCGCCGATCCCGCCCGAGGTCGATCTGGCGGTCAGCCAGGATCAAAATCTCTGGAAGACCGGCGTTCCCAGGTTCGCGCCCCGCGAATACGAGGAATACGCTGCGACCCTGCGAGCAGGCCAGGAACTGTTGACCACCGAGCGCTCGAAATTCATCTGGTTTCAGGATTACGATCCTGTCGCCAGGTTTTTCAGTGACGTCATCGCTCAGGGGGAACAGGTCCGCACCGCCGCGATGACCGCCAGGGCCCGGGAGACGACCGACCTTTCCCTGCAGATTATCAAAATTGCCGACCGACTGCGCATACTGCGCAATCTGGCCGATGACGTCAGGGACAGGAAGCTCTCGACGCGCGGCATGGCCCGTGCCGAGACCCTGCTGGACGAAGCCCGGGGTCATGTCAAAAACGGTGACTGGACCAAAGCCCGCCGAGTCATCGGCGAAGCCAGCCTGAATGTCGACAGCGCGGTCAGGGCGACCCGGCAGATGGTGGCCCGCTTTGGCGATGCGCAGCAGATTTCCCATTGGCGAGCACTGGTCGCCGGCGCCGTGCAGCGCTCCCGCAGCAGCGGCGGCTACCTGGTTGTCGTCAACAAACTCGACCGCGAACTGACCCTCTACAAATCCGGGCAACAGGTCAAGACCTATCCGGCGGGTATGGGGATCAATTATCTGGCCGACAAGCTCTACTCAGGTGACCGGGCCACCCCGGAAGGGGAATACCGGATCATTCGCAAATTGCCGGCCAGCAAGTTCTACAAAGCGTTGTTGATCAACTATCCGAACGAGGAGGACCAGCGCCGGTTCGCGCAGGCCAAGCACCGCGGGGAAATCTCGAAAAGAACCCAGATCGGTGGTCTGATCGAGATTCACGGCGGAGGCACCGCCGGGTTGACCAACGGTTGCGTTGCCCTTGACGACAGGCATATGCTGGAACTATACAATACGGTCGAAGTTGGCACGCCGGTGGTCATCGTCGGCACCATGTCGGCCACTAACGCGCTCTGTTCGACGCTCGACAGCCTCTGCAATGCAAATTGACGGAAAACATTGGACCGGCAGCCGGATTGTCGGCTTGGAAGGTCAAATTCCTCCTCCCGAAAAGAAACCGCGGCGGCGCTGGTGGCTATGGGTGTTGGTCGGTATTATCTTGTCAGCCTTGGTTGTCTTTGCCGGCGTATTGACCTACGGCTGGCGACTTGGCCATCGTCCTGCCAACGCGCAGACCGAAATCGTCATCAAGGACGACAAGGGGAGGCCGATCGCTCCGGACAAACTGGCCGCGGCCAATGCCAAGCTGCAGAAAAAGATGGCGGCTCTCGCCCCGAAAGGGCAGTACGTGGTCATCGATACGGCCAACAACCGCGTCTATCTGCGCGAAGGCGAGCGGACGCTGCGCGACATGGTCGCCTCCTGTGGCAGCGGCAATGTTCTGGAGGATCCTGTCAGCGGCCGCACCTGGACCTTCGAGACGCCGCGCGGCCAGTTCCAGGTCAAGTCCAAGGTCAACAACCCGGTCTGGATCAAGCCGGACTGGGCCTTCATCGAGGAAGGCGAGCCGATCCCGAAAGATTCCCGGCAACGGGCCGACGCCAACGTGATGGGCGATTACGCCCTTGGCATCGGCAACGGCTACTTCCTCCACGGCACTTTGTATAAGCGCCTGCTCGGCCGCAACGTCTCCCACGGCTGTGTGCGCCTCGGTGACGCGGATCTCGAATTCCTTTTCAAAACCGCCACGCTCGGCACCAAGGTGATCATTTACTGATGCGGCTTCTTTTGACGATTTTTCTGGTTTGCCTGCTCTGGGTTCCGCTGGCGGCCGCAGACGAACTTGCCGAACTGGCCCAGACCAACCGCTTGCTGCAGGCCGAGTTCGAGTTGGCCAAATCGCAGAAGCTCTACTTTGTCTTTGACCTGCAGGCGTCAGAGATCCTGTTCAAGGTCAGCGGCGTCACCGTGGCCAAGCTGCCGATCCTCTCCCTGCGCAGTTGGGGTCGGCCGGCCGATGGCATCGCCTATACCCTGGCCAATCGCACCGCCCGCAAGGAGCCGGAGCGCGAAAAGATTGCCATCCCCGACGGCCAGGAAGAGGAAAAGCCGAAGGCGCAGCCCGCGCCGCCAAAGCCCGGCGAAGCGCCGAAGGCCCCGGAGGTGCAGGCACTGGAAATCACCGACATGCCGACCGAGTATACCCTGCAGCTGGACGACGGCACGCTGCTCACTGTTCGTTCAACCTTGTCCGATAAAGCGGATTTCAAGGAGAAACTCCGCTACTATTACGAAAAATATTCCTGGTTTATTACCCGCCCCCTGATTTCTATCTCGCATCATCGGCACGGAAACACCTATAATGAAATGCTCCTGACCTTGCCGGAACGCGAGGCGCGCATGCTCTACTGGTCATTCCAGGAAGGCGGACGCTGCCTGGTGCACTGGCCCTAGCTGCTGCCTCCCGGCCACGGGTCAGGCCACCCGCTATTTACGGGTCATCCCCAACACGGAGAAAATTGCCGGGTGAAGCTTTTGCTGCGCCGGACACGGATCACACTCTGGCGGCATTCCCTGCGAATCCGCCTTGTGGCGATCATGCTTTTTATCGCCGCCTGCCTGATAGCGATACTCGTCGCCTTCTATTATCAGACTGAAAAAGGTTTCTACAACGAATTCGCTCGTCAGAACGAAGCACTCTCCAGAGCCGTGCAGGTTGCCCTGGAGAAAACTGCCGGCCGTGCCCCTGATGATTTCCGAAACCTCGATAACTATCTGCAGCAGCTTGACCTGAAGGGTGTCCACGAAATCTCAGTCATAAGTAGTGCAGGTCGAATCGTCGCCAGCACCAACGACGACAACGTCGGCAAGTGGATCACCGAATGGCGCAAGCAACTGATTACCAAAGCCCGGCGCGGCGAAACCGTAACCGAGGAGGAACAGTTCTATAATGTGATCCTCCCTGTCGGGTCCGACGTCAAGCCCCTTGGTTACATCCATCTCACCATGAGCACGGAGAAGTTTTCCGTGTTCCTGCGCTTGAGTCTGCTTCGCCGCGTGCTGGCCGCCTTGGCCGTGCTGGGGCTCAGTACTGTGGTGGCGGTCATTCTGGCCGGGCGCTACTCGCGTCCGATCGAACAGATGGCCGAAGCGGCCGGCAAGGTGGCAGCCGGTGATTTCGACCAATCCCTACCGATTGCCAGACGTGACGAGATCGGCCAGTTGGCGCGCAGCTTCGACCATATGATTGCCCGCCTGCGCGAGGATCACGAGCTGCGCCAGCGGGTGCGCACCGCCGAACATATGGCAACCGTTGGCCAGTTTGCCCGCAGCATCGCCCATGAGATCAAGAACCCTTTGAACTTCATCAGTCTTTCCGTCGACCACATGCGTGATGCCTACCGACCTGTCGATAGTGAAATGGCCGCCCGCTACGAATCGTTGATCGACAACATCAAGGGAGAGGTGGCGCGGATCAGCCGCTTCGCCGAAAGTTTCCTGGAATACGGCCGGCCCTTCGAGCTACACTGCCGGCGTTGTTCGCTCAACACCCTGCTTGACGAGGTGCTGGAACTGGTGGCCGCTCGGGCTGTAGCCGGACAGGTGCAGATCCGGCGCGAAATCGCCAGGCTTCCGGATGCGATGGTCGACCCTGAGTTCATCAAAACCTGTCTCTATAACGTCGTGATCAACGCCTTCGAAGCCATGCCGGCCGGTGGCACGCTCACCGTGTGCGGCCTGATTGAAAATGGCCAGGTGAAGCTGTCCTTTGCCGATACCGGCGAGGGTTTGAGCGCTATGGATCTCGACAAGGTTTTCACCCCGCTCTTTTCCACCAAGCAGGGGGGGGCCGGACTGGGCCTCGCTCTGACCAAGCGGATCATCGAAGATCATGGCGGCAAGGTCGGCTTCACCAGCACCCGTGGTCTGGGGAGCGAGGTCAGCCTGTACCTGCCGGTGGAGGAGGGCAGCGGATGAAGTCGGTGGTCCTGGTTGTCGATGACGAACCGTTGCAGCGCGGGATTTTGCAGACGATCCTCGACGGTGAAGGCTACGAAACGCTGACCGCCGCCTCCGGCAGCGAGGCCTTGGCGGCGATCCGCAAGGTCCCGCCGGATGTGGTGGTCTCCGATCTGAAAATGGCGGGGATGGATGGCATCGAACTGCTCAATGCCCTGCTGCAGACCCCGGCACCGCCGCCGATGATCATCGTGACCGCCCACGGCACCATCGATTCGGCGGTCGATGCCGTCAAGCAGGGGGCTTTCGACTACCTGACCAAGCCGCTCGACAAGCAGAAGATCCTGATGGCGGTGCGCAAGGCGTGCGAGCGTGCTGAGATCCTCAAGGAGAACGCCCGCCTCAAGAAAGAGCTGTTCGACCGCTTTCGCATGGAGGGGATCATCGCCCGCTCACCGCGGATGCGCGAAACCGTGGAACTGCTCAAGCGGGTGGCCGATTCCCCGGCCACGGTCATGGTTCTTGGCGAGAGCGGCACCGGCAAGGAACTGGTTGCCCGGGCGATTCACTACAACAGCCCGCGGCGGACCAAGCCGTTCACGGCCATCAACTGCGCGGCGATCCCGGAGACCCTGTTCGAAAGCGAGCTGTTCGGCCACGAGCCGGGAGCCTTCACCGGTGCCACCAGCCGCCGGGCCGGGTTGTTCGAGATCAGCAACGGCGGCACCCTGTTCCTCGACGAAATTGGCGAACTGCCGCTGCCGATGCAGTCGAAACTGCTGCGCGTGCTGCAGGATCGCGAAGTGCGTCGGGTCGGCGGCAAGGAGACGATCCGCGTCGATGTGCGCATCATTTCGGCCACCAACAAGGATCTCGAAAGCGAGATGGAAAAAGGCGGGTTCCGCGAGGATCTCTTCTATCGATTAAGTGTGGTCAATATCGAGCTCCCCCCCCTGCGCGAGCGCACCGAGGATATCCCGGCCCTGGTCGAACATTTCGTGCAGAAGTTCAACGCCGAGTTCCGCCGTGATGTCCGCGAGGTCGACGACGAGGCGATGGCGACGTTGCGGGCGCATGCATGGCCGGGAAATGTGCGCCAGCTCTCCTCAGTCATCGAACGTGCCGTCCTGCTCGGCGATGAAAATGTGCTGACCGGCGCCGCCATTCACCGCCAGCTCCACGCCCGCAAGGCCTCGGCGCGTTCGCCTTTCGATCTTCCCGAAGAGGGGCTCGACTTCGAACAGCTCGAGCGCGACCTGATCCAGAAGGCGCTCAACCGTACCGGCGGGGTTGCCACCAAGGCCGCCAAGCTGCTGCGTATGAACTACAAGGCGTTTCTCTACCGGATGGAAAAATTCGGGCTGCGTGAGACGCCGGGGGACGAGGGTGAAGCAGGGTAGTCCCTGATCAATCCTGGAGCCTGGAAAGTAAAATGGGGTTGCGTCTGATGACGCAAGCCCATGCTCTTACTGGCAGGGACGGAGTTGAACTAGTACGACTGAGGACGTGTCTTTCACTTTGTATTAAAGCTGCCCTGACTTGGAAGGCTTGGAGGGATTGGCAACTGACGCATGCCCTCATAGTCGCTATCTTTAGCCGCAACGACCCCGTACCGGATATTGTCTCCCCATTGTTCACGAGTTTTTTCATCGGCGGTTAGAAGTGCTTGCCGGATTTGAGCAATTAGTTGCGATGAAACTCGGTCACTGTTGGCGATAATGGCCAAGCCCGGAAAATGCGGGCTCTCTGCTCGTACAATCACCCCCAGGTAATTATACTTGCGAGCGATACTGGTCTTCAGACCGCCAGCATCGAAATCGCCACGCGCAACCGCTAGCGCCACTTTGTCATGTTGCCCTAGGAAGTGGTAGAGATTGTCTTCGAGTGAATTGCCATATTGGGCAAACATCCCCTGTGTAGCAAAGTAGCCACAGGTCGACAAGGGCTGAGTCAATGCTACCTTCTTCCCTTTCATGCTCTTGAAGTCGAAACTGGAATCGGCGGAGGTGACCAAGGCGCAGGTATAGGAGGAATCGCCATCTTTTTCATTGAAAATTACAACCGGTTCCGCTGCCGGGAAGTTTTTCTTAAGCAGCACATAAGGCAGTGGCCCAAGATAGGCCAAGTCGAGTTCCCCGGCCTTGAATTTATTGACTATTTCGTCGTTGGTTGCTGAATAGCTGACTTTCAGATTAACACCCAATCTTTGTTCAAGATAGTTAAAGAATGGTAGCCATTGGTTGGCCACGGTGGCTGGCGTTTCCATGGGCAGCGGTGCAATGGTCAGAGTCTCCGCAGCCACGGGCAGGGTGCTCAGAAGAAGTACGGTAAAGACCACTATGAGTTTCTGCATGGGGGGTTCCCTATATTTAGGGTTAGCGCAACCCGTCTAGTGGCTAAACTGCTGTTGGGATATTTTAATATGGGATGGTGAGTTAGGCAAGTCGAATGCACCAGCATCCGACGAGAGCGAGCCATTTGATGGTCCCCACACCCAGGTTGTCCCTAATCTACAGAGTCTAAATAATCATGATGTGCACAAGATTCATAGAACACGAAGGTCTTTCTTTCTGCACTGGGGACAAATTTGCAATTAGAGCGTTGCCCTTTCTGAATTGCGAGGATAGAAGCGTTGCTGCGGAAGAGTTGTTGCGGAGGTCGGGTTTAACCCCTACGGGGCGAGAAGACAAACACCCGGAGCGCCATTTCAAAGTATGGATACGCGAGGGACAGAAAAGAAAGATTCACAGCGGTAGATTTTAGGTCACGATTACACAGGAATTACATAAACCAAAGCAAAATGGGTTACGCCAATCGACGTAACCCACTGTTTTTAATGGTGCCCAGGGACGGAGTTGAACCGCCGACACGTGGATTTTCAGTCCACTGCTCTACCGACTGAGCTACCTGGGCAGGAAGACACTTTTGATAGCGGAAAGCGGCGGGTGTTGTCAAGCGAAAAGGGATGGACAGATGTTTATGCGCTTGCCTTGACGGTGGGTTTTTGCTATGAAGAAACGATCTGACAACGGAGCGACATCGACAATGCTTCTCGGCAACGGGTTTTACGCGGGCTTTTTCTTTGGGTTTACCGGCTATTTTGGCCGGCCTGCCCGGGGACTGGTCTGCTGACGGTTGCGCTAGCGGCATCACCAGACAAACCACGGGCAGGCTCAGGTCGCCCGTGGTTTTTTCGTTTCAGGAGTGAACGAGAAGGCCGTCGGGTGTACCTGGCGGCCTTCCATCGTTCCCGGGTCGCAGCGACGGCGCCGGCAATCCGAAAGGGGCAAGGCAAATGATCATCGTCATGAAACAGGGGGCCGGCAAAGAGGCGCTGGCCGAGGTCAAGAAGCGGATCCGCGAACTCGGCTACAAGCCGCACGTGATCCACGGCGACACCCGCGACGTCATCGGCGCGGTTGGTGACGAACGCGGCAAGACCGTGCTGCAGTCCCTCGAATCGCTCCCCGGCGTCGAAAGCGTGGTGCCGATCCTCAAGCCGTACAAGCTGGCAAGCCGCGAGATCAAGCCCGAGCCAAGCTCCTTCGAAATCGCCCCGGGGCTGGCCATCGGCGGTGACCGGGTGGTCGTCATGGCCGGTCCCTGTTCGGTGGAGAGCGAAACCCAGATCGTCGAGACCGCCCTCGCGGTCAAGGCCGCCGGCGCCACCGTGCTGCGCGGCGGAGCGTTCAAGCCGCGCACCAGCCCCTATTCGTTCCAGGGGATGGAGGAGGATGGCCTCAAGCTCCTTGCCAAGGCGCGCGAGGCGAGCGGGCTGCCGATCGTCACCGAGGTGGTCAACCCCGGCGACGTCGAACTGGTGGCGCGCTACGCCGACATCCTGCAGATCGGCGCCCGCAACGTGCAGAACTTCGCCCTGCTCAAGACCGTCGGCCGCATCGATAAGCCGATTCTGCTCAAACGCGGCATGGCGACCACCATCCAGGAATACCTGATGAGTGCCGAGTACATCCTCGCCGAGGGGAACCGCCGGGTGATCCTGTGCGAACGCGGCATCCGCACCTTCGAGACCGCCACCCGCAACACCCTCGATATCTCCGCCGTGCCGGTGCTCAAGAGCCTTACCCACCTGCCGGTGACGATCGATCCCTCCCATGCTACCGGCCACGCCCACCTGGTGCCGTCGATGTGCTACGCCGGGGTCGCGGCCGGAGCCGACGGCCTGATTGTCGAGGTGCACCCCTGCCCGGAGAAGGCCGCGAGCGACGGTCCCCAGTCGTTGCGCCCCGGCGAATTCGCGGCAATGATGGCCAAACTGCGTGAGTTCGTGAAGGTCGCGGGAAAAACCCTGTAAGGTTTGATATGTAGGGGCACGGCGCGCCGTGC
>JAMPXI010000043.1 GCA_023701265.1 Desulfuromonadales bacterium
CGACCTCGAGGAGATCGCGGAGGAAATCAAACACACCCGGAGCATGTTCCGCCGGCATTCCTGGGTGGTCGTCGATGTCACCGGCAAATCGGTCGAGGAGACCGCCAATGAAGTTCTGGTCAAACTGCGCCTGAAGTGAACCGGTCCGCGGCTTGTCCGTTAAAAGGCTAATTTCAACCCAAAGGAGTCAGGCAGATGCGTATTCTCGTGGTGGAAGATGAAAAAAAGGTCGCCAGTTTCATCCAGCGCGGCCTTGAGGGCGAGGGGTTCCAGGTCGATATCGCCAGTGATGGTGAAGAAGGGGTTGCCCTGGCGAAAGGCAACCCGTATGACCTGATCCTGATGGACGTGATGTTGCCGAAGATGGATGGCCTGACCGCCATCCGCGAACTGCGGGCGGCGCAGATCAGCACGCCGGTCCTGTGTCTGACCGCCAAGGATACGGTGGAAGACATCGTCGCCGGCCTCGATTCGGGCAGTGACGACTACCTGACCAAGCCGTTCGCCTTCGCCGAGCTGCTGGCCCGGGTGCGGGCTCTGGTGCGGCGCGGCTCCCGGGAGCGCGGTGCCGACATCACCTATGCCGATTTGCGACTTGACCCGGTCGCGCACAAAGTGTGGCGGGCCGGCAAGGAAATCGACCTGACCGCCAAGGAGTACGCGCTGCTCGAATACTTTATCCGCAATCCGGAGAAGACTCTGACCCGCAACATGATCGCCGAGCACGTCTGGGACTACACCTTCGATTCGTTTACCAACATCATCGACGTGTATGTCAATTACCTGCGCAAGAAGATCGATCGGGACTTCACCACCAAGCTGGTGCACACGGTGCGCGGCGTCGGCTACATGTTGAAGGCGGAGTAAGGGTTGGCCATCTCCCTGCTGCGGTCGATCCGCTTTCGTCTCACCTTCTGGTATGCACTGACGCTGGCCGTCATTATGGCGGCCAGCGCTTTGTTCTCGTACCATTATTTTTCGAAGACCATGCGGCAGCAGATCGACGAGGATCTGCTGAATATCGCCGACCAAATCGGCTCGGCTTACACCCGGCAGAACGGCGGCCCTTTCGATTGCGATCAGCTGCAGACACACATTCACCAGGGAAACTGGGATGCCTATATCCTGCTGCGCGGCAATAATCTGCGGGCGGAGTGCGCTTCCGACAATCTTCTGGCCGGCGATCTTGAGTTCGGGCCGGTCGCCATGCAGCAGGTGCGCTGGCTAAGCCACCATTTCGAGACGGTCGAAATCGACGGCGACATGCAATTGCGTCTGCTTTCGGCACCGCTCAAGCAGCATGGCAATCTGGTTGGCGTGGTGCAGGTGGCCAGAAATCTCGGCTTGCTGCAGCAGACCCTGGGCGAACTGCGTCTGATCTACTTGCTGATCGGGCCGTTTGCCCTCTTCTGGCTCTGTCTGGGCGGCTGGCTCCTCTCCGATCAGCTGGTGGCTCCGGTCATCGAAGTCACCGCGGCAGCCCGGGAGATCAACGCCGAAAATCTGTTGCGACGACTTCCCAGTACCGGGCATCACGATGAACTCGGGCAGATGGTGACGACCTTCAACCAGATGCTCGACCGCCTGGAAAGCGCTTTCCGCAGGGTGCGCCAGTTCTCGGGGGACGCCTCCCATGAATTGCGCACGCCGCTCACCATTCTGCGCGGCGAAACCGAGGTCACCATGCGCTGGGCCAAGACGCCGGAGGAATTCCGCGACATGCTGCACTCCAACCTGGAGGAGATCGACCGCATGGAGCGGATCATCGAGAACCTCCTGTTGCTGGCCAAGAGCGAATCCGGCGAGTTGACCCTCGAGATCAGGGAATTCAACCTGAGCGACCTGGTCCAGGCCCTTTACCTGCAGGGGCGGACCCTGGGTGAGGCCAAGCGGATCAGCGTCAGCCTGCGTGTCGGCATCGAAGAGGAAATGCCCATCCGCGGCGACGAGCTGCGCCTGCGCCAGCTGTTTCTGAACCTGATTGCCAACGGTATCAAATACACGCCGGAAGGCGGCAAGCTGGAACTTGCCCTGTTGCGCGAAGGGGCGATGGCCCGGGTCGATGTGACCGACACCGGCATCGGCATTCCCATCGAGGCGCAACCCTATGTCTTCGACCGCTTCTATCGGGTCGACAAGGCGCGCAACCGCATGGATGGCGGTTCCGGGCTGGGGCTGTCGATCGTCAAGTCGATTGCCGTGGCACACGGCGGCCAGATCAGTGTCCATTCAACCCCGGGGCGGGGGAGCACCTTTACCGTCCTGCTGCCGATCGGCGGCCCGCCCGACGAGTCTAACCCGCCGGCCATCATCAGCTGATCCCCGTCCCGCGCTGCTGATTCGCCGCACGAAGCACCCATGCGCATTGCCACAGTCGCAAGCTGTGGCGGTGGCGTTTGACACCCACCGGGACGATGACTACATTGATGCCGATTCCATTTCGGGAGGTTTTCCATGTTCCGTCGTCTGCGTCTTCTGCTGGCCCTGTTGGCGATTGTCCTGACTGCCACTCCGGTGCTTGCCGTGCCGGCCCCCGATTTTGCCGCCCTGGTCGAACAGCTCAAGCCGGCGGTGGTCAATATCAGCACGGCCAAGACCATCAAGCCGCGCTCCCCAGTTTTTCGTGGTCCGCAGCAACCCGGCGGGGATATGTTCGATGAATTTTTCGAGCGGTTTTTCCGCGATATTCCCCAGTCCTCCCGCAAGGAGCGGTCGCTCGGCACCGGTTTCATCATCTCCGAGGACGGCTATATCCTGACCAACGACCATGTGGTCGACGGTGCCGACGAGATCAAGGTCAAGCTTGCCGACGGCCGGATCTTTCCCGGTACGGTACGCGGCCTCGATGCCAGGCTCGACCTGGCCCTGGTCAAGATCGATGCCGGCAAGCAGTTGCCGGTGGCCCGGCTCGGCGACAGCGACAAGCTGCGCATCGGCGAATGGGTCATGGCGATTGGCAATCCGTTTGGCCTGGAGCAGACCGTGACCGTCGGCATCGTCTCGGCCAAGGGCCGGGTGATCGGCGCCGGCCCCTACGACGATTTCATTCAGACCGATGCCTCCATCAATCCGGGCAACTCCGGTGGGCCGCTGTTCAACATGCGCGGCGAGGTGATCGGCATCAACACCGCCATCGTCCCCGGCGGTCAGGGGATCGGCTTCGCCATCCCGGTCAACATGGCCAAACAGATTGTCGACCAGCTGCGTACCGACGGCAAAGTCACCCGCGGTTATCTCGGCGTGGTTGTGCAGCCGCTCTCCGAAGAGTTGGCGCAGTCATTCGGCCTCGATCACCCGCACGGCGCCCTGGTCAGCGAAGTGGTCAAGGACTCCCCGGCCGAGCGCGCCGGCATCAAGCGTGGCGACGTGATTCTCCGCTTCGCCGGACAGCCCATCGATGAGCGCAACGCTCTGCCGCAGATCGTCGCCTCGAGCAAGGTTGGGGACACTGTCGATGTGCTGGTATTCCGGGACGGTCGCGAACGCGAATTCAAGGTTCAGGTCGGCAAGCTCAGCGAAGAGGGCGGACGGGATGCCCCCTCGGGCGCTTCCGGCAGTGAACTCGGGTTGACGGTTGCGCCCCTCACGCCGGAACTGGCGCGCCGCTACGATCTTGATCCGGAAAGCCGCGGAGTGCTGGTCACCGCCATCGAGCCGGGCAGTGCTGCAACCAATGCCAACCTGCGTCCGGGCGACCTGGTCGTCGAAGTGGATGGTCGCGAGATCGGTACGGTCAAGGCCTTCGAGGCGGCGACCGGCCGCGCCGCGAAAGGAAAGGTTCTGCGCCTGCTGATCCAGCGGCGCGATACCCTTTTCTACACGACACTGCGCGTCGAGTAAGCTCTCGGCGGCAACTTGTGGAAGGGGCTCTTCCCCGGGGGAAGCGCCCCTTCCTTTTTTTGCCTTTTTTGCCGGTGGACTGTGCGCTTGCACGGTGACCGCGCCGGTAGTGATGTGCTATCGTCCACTCATGCGCCTGACTCTCAAACACCAGATTCTGCTCGCCCCGGCCGTGGTGCTTTGCATCATGACCCTGCTGCTCGGCTTTCTGCAGTTCAACTATTGGCATCTTTCCATCCAGCGCGCGCGGGCCAAGGAGTTGAAAAGCGCTTTTATCGCCATGGCCGAAGCGGATCTCGCTGCCCAGCGCATGCAGTCGCTGGCACAGCTGATGGTCTGGGCGCCGGAATTCGAGGCAGGCCAGGTTGCCCAGCTGACCGAACTGCACCGGCACATGGATCAGGCAGTCGACTATCTGCAGGAGCTCGAGCTGGTCAATGGCGAAATGCTCGACCGCCTGGAGCAGTCGATCGATGACCTCGACCCGCGTCACGGGTTGCAACCCGAAAACCTCAACAAGACGTTGGAGGAATTGCGCCCGCGGCTGAACGCCCTGCTCGACAAGCTGAACGAAAAGCGGCAGAAAGTCTCGAACCTGCATGGCGAGGACATGGACGAGCTGGTCGCCCAGACCACCTTTGTGGGAATCATCATGCTTGGTTCGGCGATCCTGGCCGGAGTGCTGCTCTCGCTGACTTTCGCGCGCCGCATCCTGTTGCGGATCAAGCTGCTTTCCGACAGTGCCGAACGGATTACCAAAGGCGAGTTTGTCCCGCCGCCGGCACCTGGAGTGATCCGCGACGAACTGGATGGGCTGGCGCTGTCGATCAATCGCATGACCGACCAGTTGATCCGGGTTGTCGCGGCCGAGAAACTGCTTGAAGGAGCGGAAGAGGAACGGCGCCGGATTGCCATGGATATCCACGATCAGACCCTGTCCGACCTGGCGTCGGTACGGCGGGGGCTCGAACGGCTGGGGCTCAACCCCTCCTGCAGCGGCTCCTGCACGCCGGCCGTGCACACGATCGAAACCGACTTGCAGCGCGCCATCACCAATCTGCGCACGGTTATGGATGACCTGCATCCGCAGACGCTCGATATTCTTGGTTTGCCCGCGGCCATCGAAGCCCACCTGGAACGCTTGGCCGAGCAGGAGAATTTCCCGGAATTTCACTTTTTGGCGGGGAACGGGGTGGCCCATCTCAATCTGTCCCGCCTGGCCAAGGTCACGCTGTACCGGATTGTGGTCGAGGCGATCCACAATGTCCAGCGACACGCCAGTGCCACGGTCCTCGAGGTTGGCCTCGAACGGCGCGGCGACACCGTGATTCTGGCGGTGGAAGACAACGGCCGGGGGTTTGAATTTACGCCCCGCCTTCCCGGTACCGAAGGGGGGCGCGGACTTCACAACATCCGCGAACGCGCGCGGGCGCTCGGCGCCCAGGTTGTCTGGGGGCCGGCGCGCTTCTCCAGCGGCACCCGGTTTGAACTGCAGTTGCCGCTGGATGCGGATCAAGCGAAAGGCGAGAAACGATGAATACCGTAACGACCCTGGTGATTGCCGAGGACAACCCGAAGGATTTCGACTTCCTGCAGAAGATCGTTGCCGAGTGGAACGGGTCCTGCCGCGTCGAACGCGCGGTCAATGGCCTGGTCGCCCTGGAGCTGGCCCTGGCCCAGGAGACGCCGCTGGTCATCAGCGATATCCAGATGCCGCAGATGAACGGGATCGATTTTGCCAAAGCGCTCTGGGAGCGCAAGCCGCAGGCCCGCATCGTCTTCTGGAGCCAGCACAAGGACGAAATGTATGTGCGGGCCCTGGCCCGTATCGTTCCTCCGGATACCGTCTATGGCTACGTGCTCAAGTCCAACCCGCGCGAACGGATCGAAAGTGCAATCCGCACCGTGCTGTTCGACGACCAGTGCTGGATCGACCCCGAAGTGCGCAAGGTTCAGGGGCGTACCGGATCGAGCCAGTCGGCGTTGTCCGATATCGAGTTCGAGGCGTTGGTCGACATTTCCCTCGGCCTCACCGACAACCTGATCGCGCAGCGCCGCTACCTCTCCCGGCGGGGGGTGCAAAGCCGCCTCAACTCTCTGTACGGCAAGCTCGGTCTCGACCAGGAGCAGTTTCAGTCCGAGAAGGTGGGCGACGCCTTCAATCTGCGCAATCGCGCCGTCGCGGTGGCAATGCGCCGCGGCCTGATCAACGCTTTCGAACTGGAGAATGAAGAAGAGGAACTGCAGGGTTGGCTGAAGCGCTTTCGGGCCAGCCGGCATTGACCGGCTCTTGAAAAACTACCGCGGAGGCCGTCTGCGGCGTTGCGCGGTGCTCACCCCCGCGCCTATCCTGCCGGATAGGTCTCGGGCTCTGCGCTCCGTGCGCCTTGCATCCGGCCTTCCTCGTGATGTTTTTCAAGAGCCGGGGATAGCATTAAAATGACTGACCAATACCCGCCGAGGATGACCTGATCGTGAGAAAGTTGAAGCTGCTGTTTCTGTTGCTGATCGTTGCCGCCCTGATAATGGGCGGCTATTCGTTGCTGCGCGATCTTTCCGCGCCGGTCCTGACGCTTGCCCCCGCCACCGGAACGTTTTCCGCCAAGCGGCCGCTGACCATCACGGTAGAGGATTCCGGCTGTGGCGTCAAAAGCCTGCAAGTGACGGCCGTCCAGGGGGGGCACGCCATCGAGCTGCTCAACCGCGACTACCCGGGCGGCACCGCCCACGTCACCGAAACCCTGGCGCTCGCCGGCAAGGGGCTGCAGGAAGGCCCGCTGGAGCTGCAGCTGCGTGCCGTCGACCATGCCCGCATCCGCCTGGGCAGCGGCAACCCCGCCGAGCAGACAGCGAGCCTGGCCATCGACAACCAGCCGCCGCAGATCTCCGTCCTGACCACTCACCACAACCTCAACCAGGGGGGGGCCGGGGTGGCTGTCTACACCCTTTCCGAGGAGCCGTCCGAAACCGGGGTCAAGGTCGGTGATCGGCTCTTCCCGGCCTACCGGCAAGCCTCGGGCGCCTATGTGTGTTTCTTTGCCCTGCCGTGGAACCTGCCGCCCGCAGCCTTTGTGCCGAAAGTGCAGGCAGTCGACCGCGCCGGCAACCAACGGACCGTCGGTCTTTACTACCATGTCAACGCGCGCAGCTTTCCGACGGACAAGATCAACGTCACCCCGCAGTTCCTGGAGAGCAAGATCGTCCCCGACTTTCAGCAGTTCTTCCCCGAAACCGACAGCCCGCTGGAACTGTTCCTCAAGGTTAACCGCGACCTGCGCAAGGAGAACCTTGCCAAGGTGCGTGAAATCGGTCAGCAGAGCGCGGCGACGGTGCTTTGGGCGGGAACCTTCCTGCGCCAGCCGAATGCGGCGGTCCCGGGGTTTTTCGCCCAGCCGCGCACCTACATGCACAACGGCCTGATCATCGACCATCAGACCCATCTCGGCATCGACCTGGCCTCCACCGCCCATGCGCCGGTGCCGGCGGCCAACGCCGGCACCGTGGCGTTTGCCGCCGACCTCGGCATCTACGGCCAGTGCGTGATCCTCGATCACGGTCTGGGTTTGCAGACCCTCTATGGACACTTGAGCCAGATCGACGTCAAGGTCGGCGACACGGTCACCCGGGGACAAATCATCGGCCGTACCGGCACCAGCGGCCTGGCCGGCGGCGACCATCTGCACTTCGATGTCCTGGTCTCCGGGCAGCAGGTCAATCCGATCGAGTGGTGGGATCCGAGCTGGATCAAGAACAATGTGACCGACAAGCTGATGCTGGCGGGGGTCACGATTAACTAGCTAGCTCAACAAGGGAGGTCGAGCCGATGACAGGTGCGTTCGTGGCGGCATTGGAGAAGGTCGGCGGCGTTGCCGTCAACTGCGACACGCCGAAGCACCTCGTCGGCTACCTGGCGGAAAACGCCCCGGGGGCGGTGGTTCTCCCGCCTTGCCCCAGCCTGCAGCGGCTTGATCTGGCCCGGCACCTGCGGGCGGCAGGGGTCGATGTCATCGATGACGACTTCCGCAGACATGCGCCCATGGCCACGGCCGGCCTGACCGGGGTCAATTTTGCCATTGCCGCCACCGGGACTATCGTTCTCGAGAGCACTGCCGAGCCCATCCGCCTGGCGTCAACCCTCCCGCCAATCCACTTCGCTCTGCTCGATCCCCGCAAAATCGTAGCCGATTCCGCAGTTGCCGGGCCTCTTTTGCGCCGGATGCATGCCCGTCTTGCGCAGACGTTTCTCGCCTATATCACCGGCCCGAGCCGCACCGCCGATATCGAGCGGGTGCTGACCATCGGTGTGCACGGCCCGAAGGAGCTGCATGTGCTGTTGTGCGAGGGGGTGTCGGATGATTTCATGGAGAGCTGAAGATTTAGATAGGTCCAATAGGTCTCATAGGACCTATGAAAAGGAATCTCCGCGATGAGCAAGCAACGCACCCGCGCCTATAAAGCCCGCATCGATAAAGCCCTGGCCACTCCGCGCCTGCAGGACACCCTGCACCGCTTCGCCGACGCCTACCTGATTTCCCGCGAAAATGCCTTTGCCGGCCATGATTTCGCAGCGTTGCGCGCCGGGATTGCGGCCATGAAGGACGAGGTGCGGGACAACCGCGAGGAGTATCTGGCGCAGTTCACCCGCAACGCCGAGGCTGCCGGGGCCAAGGTCTACCTGGCACGCACCGCCGCCGAGGCCAACGCCTACATCGTCAGCCTGGCGCGGCAGCGCGGCGTCAAGCTGGTGGTCAAGAGCAAGAGCATGGCCAGCGAGGAGATCCACCTCAACCATGCCCTGGAGGAGGCGGGGGTCAAGGCGCTGGAGACCGACCTTGGCGAGTGGATCATCCAGCTCGCCGGCCAGCGCCCCAGCCACATGGTCATGCCGGCGATCCACATGGTCAAGGAGGAGGTCGCCGAGCTGTTCAGCAAGGTGACCGGGCAGGTCGAGCCGGCCGAGATCCCCCACCTGGTGCAGGTGGCCCGCGAGCAGCTGCGCCAGGGATACCTCGATGCCGGCATGGGCATCTCGGGCGCCAATATCGCCGTGGCCGAGACCGGCGGCATCGCCCTGATCACCAACGAGGGGAACGCCCGGCTGGTCACCACCCTGCCGAAGATCCACGTGGCCCTGGTCGGCATCGAGAAGCTGGTGCCGACACTCGAAGACGCGCAAAAGGTCATCGACGTCCTGCCGAAAAACGCCACCGGCCAGCTGATCACTTCCTACGTCAGCTGGATCCGCGGCGCGGTGCCGTGCGGCGATGGCAGCAAGGAGCTGCACATCGTCCTGCTCGACAACGGCCGCAGCGCCCTGGCCGAGTCGCCGCACTGCAAGGATGCCCTGCGCTGCATCAAGTGCGGGGCCTGCGCCAACGTCTGCCCGGTCTACCAGACCGTCGGCGGCCACGTTTTCGGCCACATCTACATCAGCGCCATCGGCATCATCCTCACCGCCTTCTTCCACGGCCTGGAGAATGCCGCCGAGCTGGTGCGCGCCTGCATCGGCTGCCGTGCCTGCGTGGCCGTGTGCCCGAGCGGCATCGACCTGGAGAGCATCATCCTGCACCTGCGTGAAGTGCTCGGCGAAGAGGAGGGGGTCGGCGCCGGCAAGGCGCTGGTCTTCAAGCACATCATGCGCAACCGCGCGCTGTTCCACACCATGATCCGCACCGCCAGCCTGCTGCAGAAGCCGGTGACCCGCGGCGAGCGCACCATTCGCCACCTGCCGCTGTTCTTCGCCGGGCTGACCGAATGGCGCTCCCTGCCGGCGATCGCTGACAAGCCGCTGCGCGACCAGTGGGCCGGTATTGTGCAGAAGGTCGAAAAGCCGCGCTACCAGGTGGCATTCTTTGCCGGCTGCCTCAACGATTTCGTCTATCCGGAGCTGGGGCACGACCTGGTCAAGGTTCTCAACCATCTCGGGGTGGCGGTCAGCTTCCCGCAGGAACAGAACTGCTGCGGGGTGCCGGCGCTCTATTCCGGCGACCGCGAAACCGCCACGGTGCTGGCCGAGCAGAATGTCGCCGCGCTTTTGGCCGGCAATCCCGACTTCGTGGTGACCACCTGCCCGACCTGCACCATGGCGCTGCAGCGCGATTTTGTTGACCTGCTGCGCGACCACCCGCGCTGGGCGGCGCAGGCCGAGCGGCTCTCCGCCATCACCATCGACATCTCCCGCTTCATTGTCGAAAAGTGTGCCGGCGGCCAGGCGTTGGCCGGACGGGCGGCCACCGAAAAGGTCACCTATCACGATTCCTGCCACCTCAAGCGCGGTGCCGGGGTGTGGCGCGAGCCGCGCCAGCTGCTGGCGGCCTCCGGCCGCGAATTGGTGGAGATGGCTCACGCCGACCGCTGCTGTGGTTTCGGCGGGTCCTATTCCTTTACCAGCCACCCCGACATTGCCAGGCACATCCTGGGGGACAAGGTGGCCGACATCGAGAAATCAGGGGCAAGCTGCGTGGCGATGGACTGCCCGGGGTGCCTGATGCAGATTCGCGGTGGGCTCGACAAGCAGGGGAAGTCGGTGCGGGCGGCCCACACCATCCAGCTGCTGGCCGAAATGATCGGGAAAGGTTGAGTTGAGACGGCCTCCGCAGTAGTTTTTAGTGCCCGAAGCGTGAGGCGAAGGGGATCAACTGCTGATAGTCCTGGGTGGTCAGGGATGATTGCCAGTGGCCGCTGAGCATGCCGGCGCCAATGCCGCCAGTGAAGATCAGCACAACCAATAGGGCAAAGCCCCAACCGGGGAGAAGCTGTCGCCCGTAGCTCAGGCGCAGGTCAAGCGCGTCGGGAGCAGGACAATTGGCAACGCAGGTCAGGCAGGCGGTGCACTCCACCGAACGCACGATCTGTTTGCGGTGCACCTCGATCTGTGCCGGGCAGACCGCCGTGCAGCGCCCGCAGTCGATGCAGTGCTGCTGCTGGCGTTGCACCTTCAACGGGCTGAGCAGGCTGAGCAGGCCGAGCAGGGCGCCATAGGGGCAGAGATAGCGGCACCAGAAGTTGCGATAGATAAGCGACAGCAGGGTCAGAATAGTGATAATCGTCAGGCTGAGGGCCGAGGGGGCGGTGAAGAAGTGCAGCATCCTGACATCGGCCACGGCCCAGTAGGGAGAAGAGAGAAACTCCCCCAGGGCGAAGGCCGGCATGTCGACGAGGATCAGCTTGACAAAAAACAGCAGCAGCAGGTACTTCGCCCCGCGCAGCGGCAGGTCGAGCCATTTCCAGAGCCGGAAGGTGCGGCCGAGCAGTTTGTTGGTTGCCTTCCATGCTCCGTCCGACAGCGTGCCCACCGGGCAGAACCATGAGCAGAAGGAGTTCTTGGTCAGCACCGCCAGGGCTAGAAAGGTCAGGAACAGCACCAATGCCGCCGGATGCACCGGGTCGATCGTGCCGTTGACCAGCCAGTGCTTGAGGCTGACCAGGGCGCCGATCGGCAGAAACCCCTCCACCCCCGGCGGCCGGGCGTAGGCCGGAGTCTGGCCGAAGGTTTCAAAATGCCTGACGAACAGGCCGAAACGTATGCCAAGGTACAGGCAGATGGCCAGCAACCCCCACTGGGTCAGCGCCCTCAGGCGGGTTGGCTTTAACCAGCCGGAATGGTTGTGATGATCGTTCATGATTGCCTAACATAGCACAAGTTGATGCCGCAAAGAGATGACTGAAGTCAAAAAATACCCGCCTGGCGAGAGCCTGCCCTTTGCCGACAACCTCAGCCCGGCAACGGTCGCCATCGCGCGCGTGGATCTCCAGAGCATGATCCGTCTGGTCCGGCTGCTCGACCGGCTTGGCCGGCACGCGGTCTACCGTGCCGCCGTGGCTGTGCAGGTGGCGGAGTCGGCCCGCTTCGACCCCGGTCATGCCGCGGTGATGATGGGTTATGATTTTCACCTGACGCCGGCGGGACCCCGCCTGATCGAAGTCAACACCAATGCCGGCGGGATCCTGCCCGCCTGGCTCGCCGGCCACCCCGGCACCCCCTTGCCGCCGCGCCTCAAAAACCGCCTGCTGGCCACTTTTGCCGAGGAGATGCAGGCGCAGTCGCGCGGGGCTCTCCCGCAGCCGCGGCGCATTGCCATTATCGACGAAACCCCGGCGCAGCAGTTCCTCTACCCCGAAATGCAGCTCTTTGCCGAACTGTTCCGACAGTGGGGGGTGGCCGCGACGGTGGTTGACCCGGAGAACCTCGAAGCTTCGGCGGACGGGGTGTTCCTCGGTGGCGAGCGGGTTGACCTGGTCTACAACCGGCATTGCGACTTCACTCTCGATACTCCGCCACTGGCGGGGCTGCGCGCCGCCTACCTGGCCGGGAGCGTCTGCCTGACCCCCAACCCGTTTGTTTACGCCTTGCTGGCCGACAAGCGCCGCCTGGTGCAATGGCGTGACGCAACGCTGCTGGCGGCCTGCGGGTTAGCCGCCACCGAGCGGGAATTGCTGATGACCTGCGTGCCGGAGTGCCTGCTGCTGGAAGGTGGCGATCGTGAGCGGTTGTGGCGGGAGCGGGGGGATTGGGTGTTCAAGCCGGTCGACCGTTTCGGCAGCCGCGGGGTGCTGGTCGGGGAGAAGATGACGCGGGGACGTTTCGAGCAGCTTGATGCTGCCACCACCCTGGTGCAGCGTCTGGTGCCGCCCTCGACCACCGAGGTGCCGGGCTTTGGCTTGATGAAGACCGATATTCGCCTGTATGCCTACCGTGACCGAGTGCTCGGCGTCACCGCCCGGCTCTACCGTGGCCAGGTCACCAACCTGCGCACCGAGGGGGGCGGGTTCGCGGCAGTTCAGATCGTGTAAGGAATACTTTCATCCCTGTTGCATGGTTTTGCTACTTGAACATTCGTCCAAACAATCCCTTCTTTTGCTGCTCCTTCTTCTCCTGCAGCACGCGCAGCCCGCGGCGCGCCTGCATTGAGCGGGCGTCGAGTTTGAGGGCCTTGTTGAACTCGGCTTCGGCCAGGGCATCCTGATCGCTCTCCAGCAACACCCACCCCTTGAAGGCGAACGCCGGGGCGGTGCGTTCCATGGTGATGGCGCGATTCAGCATCTGCCGGGCCTTTTCCTGCATCACCCGGCTGGCGGCGTTCTTCGGATTGCGGTAGATCGCCCAGGCCAGGTGTGCCAGATAATCGCCGCTGCCGCTGTCAAAGTTGACAGCCTCCTGCAGGGCTTTTTCAGCGTTATCCCACTCCTCCATGTCGATGAACACTTTTCCCGACTCGGCCTGCACCTGCGCCTGGAAACGGTCGTCCCCCTTGTGGCCGAGGCCGATCTTGTCGGCGCCGAGAAGTTCGTCGTAGCGTTCCTTCTTCACCACGTCGGAGAGGGTGTTGTAGGCGTTGGCAACCGTAGCGAGGATCTCCTCGACCAGGGTGGCGTCTGCGCCGGAAAGCTGCATCAGGATGTCTGGCCCAAACTGGCGGGTGACCGCGAAATAGCGCTCCTTGAGAAGGTCGACGCTGAACTTGCCCGGCTTGATGCCGAACACCTCGTAATGATCCTTCCCTTCCAGGCTTTTGGCCATCAGCCGTACGCTCTGGGCCAGGTCTTCGGTCGCCGCCGCGGCCTCGACCGCCGTGGCCGTTGCCGGTGGCGCCGGCGCGGCCAAGGGTTCTTCCGCCGCTTCCTCGACCAGGTCGGTAAAGCTCTCCAGCGGCAGGTCAACTTCAACCGCAGCTTCTTCGATGACGGCGTTGAAGAGGGTGCGCAGCGGCAGGTCGCCGATGCCGACCGGTTCGGTCGGCTGATCGGCGAAGCGCAACATGTTGAGAGCAACCAAGGTCAGCAGCAGGGGAGCGTGGGCCGTCGGGTCCCCCGGGCAGTCGGCCAGCGTGTGCCGGCCGTCAAGCTGCTTGAGAAAGAGCCGGGCTTCGTCGTCGAGCGTGAGAAAATTGATGTGCTGGTAGAACGCATTGGCCGGTGTCGGGTACTTGCCGAGGCAGGTGGCCAGCAACTGATCGGCGCCCCGGCCCGGAAAACGTCGGAAACCGCGATAGAAGAGCTGCGGAACATTCAGGGTGACGAGCTGCATCAACTCCGGAACCGGCATGGCCTGCCAGTTGGCCTGGGCCGGCGGGGCCCCGAAAGCCTGCTCCAGTTCCTGGTTCAAATAGGCAAATTTGGCATCGAGAAGGTCACCGTAACTCAGACAGCCCATCTGTATCAGCACTTCGTGGCGAAAGGCACCGTGGTTGGCGAAATAGGCATACTCCTCGGCGGAGATGGCCCCATGGGCACGCAGATAATCACCGAAGTCGCGATGTTGGAAGCCGGGTCGCAGCGCGGCCGGGGCACCGTTGATGAAGCTCAGCATGCGCCTGGCGTCGGGCCAGTTCAACAGCAGCTGTCCGGAGAATCGCTTGTGGAAGGCTTCCTGCAGATGTTGGTAAAAAGGGCGTGACGGGGGTGCCGGTTGGGTGGTGGCTGCTTGCGTGGCTGCCTGGACGATGGCCGGGGCGGCCGGCAGACATTGGCTGATGGCGCTGAGCAGGTCGCCGGCCTTGAAGGGCTTTTCCAGGTAGTGCCGAACCCCGAGGGCGGCACCGGCCTGGTGGTACTGGTCGCCCTTGTAGACCCCGCTCACGATGATGACCGGCAACTGGGCGGTGCGCGGGCTCTGCCGCAGCTTCTTGAGCAGTTCGACGCCGTGCAGGCCGGGGAGCTTGAGGTCGAGGAGCAGCAGGTCGGGGGGGGCGGCAGCAATGGTGCGCAGGGCGGCAATGCCGTCGGCGGCATGCTCGGCCTGGTAGCCACGGTTCTTCAGCAGCTGGAGCAGACTCTCCGCCAGCGGCTGGTGATCCTCGGCAATCAGGATGCGCTGCGCCATCGCTTATCTCCACTTCCTTCGGAGAGTGAAGGGTGCCGGGGTGCGGCAGCCTCCCTCCGAGCGGCCGGAAACTTGCTTCGCTTCAGACAATCCGTCCGCTTCTCCGGGAGACCGCCGCACCCCGGCTTGGACGGAACTTGGTTTCCGTTGACGCAGCAGCCCTGACGAAAGAGTATCAGGGGCGTTTTTCATCGCCCCCCCAGTTGAAAACGTCGAACAGCGCGATTATGCGCTTCCAGCGTCACGTTGAACTCGTGCCGGCCGTCGCCGCGGGCCACAAAGTAGAGCGCCTGACTCTGGGCCGGAAACGCGGCGGCGCGCAATGCCGCCAGCCCCGGGCTGGCAATCGGCCCCGGCGGCAGCCCGGCGCGCGTATAGGTGTTGTAAGGCGTCGGCGTCGTCAGGTGGCGGCGGGTCAGGTTGCCGTCGAAATCGACCACGCCATAAATCACTGTCGGGTCGGCCTGCAGCCGCATCCCCTTGCGCAACCGGTTGTGGAACGCCGCGGCGATCAGCGGCATTTCCTCTTCGTTGCCGGCCTCCTTCTGGACGATCGACGCCAGCGTGACCAGGGCATGCCGGTCGAGACCACGGGCTTTGGCCGCCGCCAGCAGTTCTGGCGTCAACTGTTTGTTCAGCTGGGCAACCATGGCCCGGATGACCTCTTCCTGCGCGGTGGTGGTCGTCACCACATAGGTTTCCGGGAACAGGTACCCCTCCAGGGTGGTTGCCGGAATCCCGAAGTTGCGGATGCGGACCGGATCGCTGGCCAGCCGGAGAAACTGTTCCGCCGTGCCGATGCCTGCCGCGGCCACCCGCGCCGCGATCTCCCTGAGGGCGAACCCTTCCGGGATGGTGATGCGGACCTTGATGACATCGCCGGCCACCAGCCGGTCGAGCACCTCCCCCGGGGTTGCCGCTTTTGAGAACGCGTATTCGCCGGCCTTGATTTTCTGCGCCGCCTCGCGCCAGCGCACCAGCCGCGCGAAGCGCTGGGCATCGCCGACCACCCCGGCCTGCTCCAGCTGCAGGGCGATCTGCGGCAGTGCCGAACCCGGCGCAATCTTCACCCGCTGGATGCCGGGCGGGGTAACCGGCCAGTGCTGGAAGAACCACTGGCGCAGACCGAAGGCTCCGGTGATCAGGAGCGTGACACCGGCGACGAGCACCAGCCAGACCAGGACTCTTCGGCGCTTCGGTTTGGCCGCTTCGGCCCGGCGGGGCGCATTCAACATGAAAGTATTCTTCGGGCTTTGCGGGGAAAAGTCAAGGTGCGGGCGGTTTGGCGCCGAAACGGTTCTCGGTGCCGGAAAAGATGCGCCGGAGGTTTTCGCGATGGCGCCAGATGATC
The DNA here is from genome assembly GCA_023701265.1 of Desulfuromonadales bacterium. Classification (GTDB taxonomy): domain Bacteria; phylum Desulfobacterota; class Desulfuromonadia; order Desulfuromonadales; family BM103; genus VAUL01. The sequence continues at coordinate 16,014 of JAMPXI010000043.1, forward strand.
AGGGCACCGATGGCCAAGGTGCACAGAATCAGCGGCAGCGGCCGGTGAAACAGGATGGTCAGCAGCGGGGCGGCGGTTGCCGCCAGCACCGAGCCGAGGGAGATGTAGCGAGTCACGGCCACGGCCAGCAGGAAGACCACGCAGCCGCCGAGCAGGGCCAGGGGATCGAGGACCAGGAAGATGCCCAGCGCCGTGGCCACCCCCTTGCCGCCCTTGAAGCGCAGGTAGACGGGGTAGCAGTGGCCGATGATGGCGACCACCCCGGCCAGGCCGAGCTGCAGCGGGGTCGGCGCCAGCCAGAGCTTGACGGCCAGCAGCGGCAGAAACCCTTTGAGAATATCGCCAATCAGGGTGAGGATGCCGGGGAGCTTGCCGGCGACACGAAAGACATTGGTTGCGCCGATGTTGCCGCTCCCCTTGCTGCGCACATCCTCCAGCCCCATCAGCCGAGTCAGGACCACGCCGGTGGGGATGGCGGCGATCAGGTAGACCGCGACCAGAATGACGAAAAATATCGATTGATCCATCGGTTCTGTTTGTGCCTGGAAGTGGACGGGTTGGGCCGCTGCCGGCGCAAGGTCAATGGCTATTTCAGGATCTGACCCGGTCGGGTGCTTTTAAACAAATAAATCTCCACCGTCATAATAATAGTCTTCGTCATTGGTTTTCGAACCAATTGCACACTTACCCTGCATGCGAACAAACAACAGAGTAACAGCGACACCAATTATGGCGCCGGAAACGAAAGCAACAACGGAGTCTACGTTGTCATTTTTGTCAGTTGTCATGAATGTCTCCTGCAATGTAGTTCCAAGCGTTGATCGCCCTGCAATGTCCATATTAGCTGCTTAAAATTACCCCATCTCCATGAAATGCTCAAGGGAATATGCTCTTCTGCCAGCCCGCCCCGGAAGCGTCCCGGAGCCCTGTCCCCGGACCGGAACCGCTGTCGCTTGCAAGGTTGTCGGGAGAAGTTGGTCCGGAAGGTGAGGCGAGACCGACAGGGCAAGGCTGTTGGCCCGAACGTTGCCTGATAAACCGGAGAAAGAGGGGAAGTTTCCCCGCTTTCGCGATGGCCTATTCCGGGCTCAATTTGACGATCTCACTCGTCCCGATATCGGTCCAGTAGAGGTTCGTCTGGTCAGAGGTAAGGCTGGTGCGCGATTCGCCGACCGTCATATTCCAGTAAACGATGCTGGTTGCACCGCCGGACACCGGGAGCGTCCCTATCTTGTACGGGTCCGTCCAGAACAGGTTGCCGTTGTCGACCGCCAGCAGCGTCTGCTGGCCGTACTCCGCAAACCCCAGCGGCGTCACGGAACCACCCGAATTGGGCATCTTTTCCAGCCAGCCGGTATCCCACTCGGAGAAATAGACCGACGTCGCATCGACAACGAAATCGGCAAGGAAGGGAAGAACCGTCGGGGCGAGCGACAGCTGATTGCCGCCATTGACGGTCATCCGTTTGATCGCATCGTAATGATCCATCCAGTAGATGTAGCCCTCGTGGACCCGGAGCGGCCCCGCAGGTCCGCCGGTGAATTGGGTGGTGAGAGTGGTGGTCTCGCCGCCGCCGACCGGGATTTTAAAGACATTGGCAAACTGGTCGGCCCAGTAGACGTTGACGCCATCGGTGTCAATTGCAGCAATATTGTCGCTGCCGCTGGCCAGTTCTTCGATGCCGGTGCCGTCGATCGGGACTTTTTTGATGGTCCACTTGTCAACGACATAGAGGTTGCGGTCATCGAGGGCAAACGGTGGCGATGCCGTCTGGATGCCCATCACCAGTGTGCTGGCATCCCCGCCCGCAGTGGAGCTTTTGGCGATTCGTCCATATCCTTCGATGGCGCCGTAATAGCCACCCTCCGTCCAGTAAAGGACGTCGCCAGCGACCACCAGTCGCTGCGGAACATGACGGAGCGTGACAATGGCCGATGCCTCTCCGCCGACCTTGGGGACGCTTCGGATCCGGCCGCCGGCGTTCTGGCCGACCGGCGTCCCCTCCGCCCACACTACCATTTCCGCAGTCAGGGCGATGCCTGTGACGGTCTCGCCAGCCGCAGCCAGGAGCGTCGGTGCGCCGCCGCCCAAAGGAGCGGCCCAGACTCCGGCGGTATCGAGCCAATAGATCCCGGAATCATCGACGGCCAACCCCCGGACCTGATCGTTGTTGGACGGCTGAACCGTGACCAGCGTCGCCACGGCGCCACCCGCGGTTGATACCCTCATGATCCGATACGTGTCGAAGTAATTCGTGTCGGTAAAGTACAGATTGTTCCCGTGCCTGACCAAGCCGCCTTTGAAAGCCCTCAGGCCGGTGGCCAGGATTTCCACGGTGCCCCCGCTTTTGGAAATTTTGCGGATCGAGCTGGACCCGTCAGGGTCGGGAAAGCGGTTTTGCAGCCAGTAAACGTTTTCACTGTCTTCCGCGATGGCGACGATCGGGAACCATTCACTGGTGGCCAGCGGCGTTGCTCCCCCGCCGGACAGCGGGATCTGCATGACTGCGTAAACGGGAGGGGAAGCAGTCGACGACAGATAGTAGACATGACTGTCATCCGCAATCAGGTCAGGGTAGTCGAAGTCGACAGCAACGGCCTCCGACAGGGTTTCCGTCAACGACCCGTCCAGCAGGGTTCGGCGAATATGGCCGTCATTCCAGTAGACAAAGCCCCCGGAGACGGTCAGGCCCGAGGGGAGTCCGTAATCCCCTGCAAGCGGGGTCGGCACCCCTCCGGAGACTGGAGTTTTCTTGAGAGGCTGGCTGCTCGCGTCCGACCAGAAGACGTCTCCATTGCGAACCTTGACGTTCGCTGGCGCAGGGGCTGCCGCCAGGACGACTTTCTGCCATGACGTTGCTGCTTTGACCATGCAACCGTTGGCCCCCGTCTGCCATGCGCTGTCGTTGTAGCCGGGTTTTACGGCCTTCACCCGATAATAATAGGTTTTGCCGTTCTCCCGGCCGGTGATGCCTGCGCTCCTCGCTGTCTCCATCGACAGGGTCCGGCGCCCGGTTGTGAACGCCGCATCCGTGGCTTCATCCAGAAGGTAAGCGGCCCCGGCCGTCGCCGAAGCCCCCCAGCTGATAACGTAGACTCCATCCGGGTCGATCATTGGCACCGTGATTCCCGATGGCATGCCGATGCTCCCGTTGCCCGGGTCTCCATCTGAGGGAAACCGGGCCTTGTACTCGGCACTTTCCAGAAAAACGCCGATCAATCCCAGGCCGGATTGCCCCTGGTCCATCACGCCGACCCAGTAAAGGAAGCCGACTGGGTCAGGCGCCCGACGCAGCAGCCCCACGTACGTCATGGTCACATAGACGGGGTTGGCCGTCAGCTGCCGGTACTCCATCGATTCGGAGAAGTCGAGCATCAGCTGCCCCCGGCTACGGCTCCCCGACTCGAGCTCGCTCATCCAGTAGGCAAAGCCACCGGGGTCGGGATCGCGCCCGAGAACATTCTGATAGACCAGGGTAAGGAATTCTCCATTGCCGAGGCTGCCATAGGTCGCCTGGAACTCCGGAGAAGAGGCAAAAAAGCCGGAGATTTCTTCGAGGCTCGTTCCAAGGCGATAACGGTCGCACCAGTAGATGAGGCCAGCGTAATCGGGGAGACGCAGAAAATAGGCAAAGTACAGGCGTACCACCGGGGAGACGGTTTGGCCGAATTCGGGTGAGATCAGGAAGAGCTCCACGACCTCCGCGCGGCTCCGGGATGCGGCCGAGAGTTGCCCCACCCAGTAA
>JAMPXI010000044.1 GCA_023701265.1 Desulfuromonadales bacterium
CGGAGGTGTCACTTCTTATGTAAACTTTCGCCCGCCTGCTCCCGCATTCCTGCCTTGCTGTTTATTGCCTGATCCGTTAAAATTTGCACTTTTACAATATTCTTCATGCCATGTCATATCAGGGAGGGGGTCATGCTACGGAATTCTCATGTGGTGGTCGTCGGCTGTCCGCATCACGTCACCCAGCGTTCTTGATGTAGAAGCTTGCTGTCAGGGATAAATCCTGATATCTTTTTGATATCAAATTTACGGCGAGGTCATCATGTCCAATCTCCTGATACGAAACCTTCCCGAAGAGGTTGTCATCGAGTTGAAGCGCCGTGCCCAACGCCATAAGCGACCGCTTCAACAAGAGGTTCGTGAAATTCTGGTGCGCGCCAGCGGCCAGCCGCTGGTCGATGTCGCCGAACAGGCCGCAGCGATTCGCAATCGGCTAGCGGCCAAGGGAAAGATTCTTTCCGACAGTGTGGACTTGCTTCGCGAGGATCGCTCGCGGTGAACCTGGTCGTTGATGCAAGTGTCCTGATCAAAGGCTATCTGCCCGAGTCCGGCTCGGAACAGGCCGCCGACCTTCTGGCCCGTTTTGCCGCGGGCGAAGTTCACTTGCTGGCACCGGAATTGCTCTTGGCTGAAGTTGGCAACATCCTTTGGAAAAGGGTCAGGCGCCAGGATCTGACTTCCGATGAGGCCCGCGAGATCGGCCAGGCCATGGCGGCTCTTCCTCTACAGCTTGTACCGACGCAGCCGGTCCTGACGCTGGCGCTTGAATTGGCTCTGCTGCTGGATATCACTGTTTACGATGCGATTTATGTGGCTGTTTCCAAGGTCCACGGGGTGCCGTTGCTGACTGCGGATGAAAGGCTGGTGGCACGATTGGCCCCTTTACACGGGGAGGTTCGGACGCAGTTGTTGTAACCTGTTTTTCCGGAATGTCGCGCATGCCTGCCTTGCTTGTGTGCTGTGCATCTGTGTCCGCCGGCTCCTGTTTGCCTGGCGAGAAGTTTTGGCTCTGATTTTGCATTAAATTGAATAGTGTTTTTCGCCTGTTAGGGCTTGCCGCTCGGATTTAATGGGTGGCCGGGATGTCGGCGCCGCGCGAGTTTGCATTGGGTTCCTCTTTTGTTTCAAGGGGTTGTCTGCGCGCTTTCGCCGGGTGAAAAATATCGGTTCTGGCGTGTATCTAATAATGTGGTATCTTTGCAATAATTCGCTGGTCGGTGAAAAGGAGAAAGCCATGAGTAAAAAGGCGGGACAGATTCTTGTCGGAGTGTTGGCGGCGGCCCTCTTGGCTTGTCCGGCATTGGCCCAGGAGTTCGTCGATGTGTCGGTCAAAGCCGGTGTGGCCGACGACGGCCTCGGCAAGGGCGCGGCTTTCGCCGACGTCAATAACGACGGCCTGGTCGACCTCTACGTTTCCAACAAGGGCGGTACCAACAAGCTGTTCCTCAACCAGGGGAAAGGCATCTTCAAGGATGCGACGGCGACGGCCGGCAAGGGGCTCGACTTCCCCGGCTTCACCATGGGGAGCGTCTTCGGCGACTACGACAACGACGGCGACCAGGATCTTTACCTGGCCAACGGCGGCCAGTACGAGGTCGAGGCCAACCTCCTCTTCGCCAACAACGGCGACGGCACCTTCACCGACGTTACCGCCAAGGCCGGCGTCGGGCTCAAGGACTTCACCTACTCGGCCAGCTTCGCCGACTATGACAATGACGGCGACCTTGACCTCTACTGCGCCAACTATGGCGTCGGCGCCAAGAACATCCTCTATCGCAACAACGGTGACGGCACCTTTACCGACGCGACCGATCTGGCCGGCGTGGGCGACAAGAGCTGGAGCTGGATGGGCGTGTGGGCCGACGTCGACAACGACGGCGATGTCGACCTTTACGTGGTCAACGGCCGCTACCCGGCCGGCGAGCCTAACAAGCTGTTCATCAACAACGGCGGCGTCTTCAGCGAGCAGGCCAAGGCCCGCGGCGTCGACGATCCCAACTGGGGCCTCGGTGCGGTCTTCGGCGACATTGATAACGATGGCGATCTCGACCTGTTTGTCTCCAACTACATTGGCGGCAACAACCTGTATGTGAACGACGGCAAGGGGCGCTTCGCCAAGGTCTCCGAGCGCATCAAGGGTGCCAAGGATGGCTGGGGCAAGGGGCCGAGCTTCGGTGACATCGATCATGACGGGGATCTCGATCTCTACGAAGGCGATTGCAAGCAGGCCAACCAACTCTATCTGAACGACGGCAAGGGGAACTTTGTCAACGTTGCCGACAAGCAGCCGCAGATCCAGTGCGCCACCGTACGCACCAAGGCCACGGCCCTGGCTGACGTCGACAACGACGGCGACCTCGACCTCTACGTGGTCAACTGGGGTGCCGAGAACAAATTGCTGCTGAACAACCAGAACGACGACAGCTGGCTCAAGGTCAAGCTGGTTGGCACCAAGTCGAACCGCGACGCCTACGGAGCGCGCGTGAAACTGCTGGCCGATGGCAAGCAGGTGGGGATGCGCGAAGTGAAGTCGGCGACCGGCTTCTGCGCCCAGGAACCCGCCGTGGCTCACTTCGGGGCTCCGGCCGGTAAAAACTATACTGTCGAAGTGGTGTTCCCGAGTGGAACGAAAGTGGTGCTGAACGACGTCAAGGCCGGTCAGCTTTTGGAAGTTGTCGAGAAGTAGAAGCGAGGTTGTTTCAACCTCACCTTTGCGCGAAGGAGGAAGTCATGAAGTATGTTAAACCCCGTGTGGTAGGGAGCGGCAGCGTCCATCCCTGCTAAGAAGCACAAAAGGAAAAGGCCGGTTGCAACCGGCCTTTTCCTTTTGCAGAGCTTAAGTTGGGATAATCCCCTTGCGGGACTGCCCCTCTAGCGAGGATCGAGAGGAACCATGCTCCTGTCTATGATCAAACGTGTGCTGAACCTGATAATTTGCTGTCTGCTCCTGTCGGCTGCTGCTGTCAGCGCCGCTCCGGTGACCGGCAAGGTGGCGGTCGACGGGGCGGGGAGGGCAGCGGTGCAGGTCCAGGCCTATCCTCTGAAATCGATGGCGCTTTCCGGAGACGCCCCCTTCACCAGCAAGGCGACCGGGGCAGACGGGTTGTTCGCCCTCGACCTGCCGCCGGGCAGCTACTACCTGTTGGCGACCGGCAGTGGCTGGTTCAGCTACTACGGGCGCAACCCCGTGACCGTGCCGGCGGACGGGTTGGCCGATATCAACCTGCCGCTGGTGCCGGCAGAAACTCCCCCGCCGGCGATGACGACAGCCATGACCACTGGCGTTGCCGGTCGGGTTTTGCACGACGGTAAACCGGTGGCCAACGCCATCGTTTTTGTCTATCCGGATCTCTCTGCGCAGTTCAAGGGGTTCGGTCTGGGGATGTCGGCCCCGACGGATGCGAAGGGCCAGTTCGAAGCACCGCTGCCGGCGGGCAGTTACTACCTGGTGGCAAGGGTCCGTCACGGCAATTCGCTGGCCGGGCCGCTCCAGGCCGGTGACCTGTTCGGCTATCTGCCCGGAAACCCGGTGACGGTCGGCAAGGATGGGGTCACGAAGGTCAGCCTGCCGGTGATTGCCGTGCCGGAGAAAGTTTCCCGGCATGCCGCCACCATGTTCGGCCAGACACGGATCAGCGGCCGGATTGTTGATCGTGCCGGTAAACCGTTGACCGGTCTGCAGGCGCTGCTTTATGCCGATGATACGATGCTGAACCGGCCGCTCTTCGTCTCACAGCCGACCGGCGAGGATGGTCTGTTTCAGCTTTCTTTCCCAACGGGCGGCACCTTCTATCTGGCCGCCCGCAGCAACCTTGGCGGGACGCCGGCCCCCGGCGAGTTGTACGGACGCTACCAAGGGAGCGCCGGCGCGGCACTTAAGGTCGAAACCGGCCAGGCCATTGAAGATCTGCAGATTGTGGTGGAGAACGTCTGGTAAGAGGGATGCGGAATGGCAAGATAGTTGCGGGGGCTGGAATCATCCTGCCCCCGCTGCTTTTTTGCATTCGGGACTTTGTCGCGCGGGCGCCGAGTTACTCGGCTTTTATTTCGATATCGTCGATCACCATCGGCTCTCGATCCGGGGTCCCCTCCCGAAAGAAAACCAGGTGGATCATCCTGGTCTTCGGCCCGGTGCGGATGACAAAACTCTGGGTTGTGCCGTCATGGCTGCCGGTCAACTGCACGCCGACCTGAGCGCGCTGAAAGTGCTTTTCGCTCAGCGATTTCGGGTATTGGCCGGCAATCCAGAGGAACTCGTCGAACTCGAGAATGCCTGCCCCGCCTTGCCCGCCTTTGGGCAGTTTCGCCCAGGCGCGGAAGCTGACACGGTAGCTGGTCTCCGGCTTGACCGCCAGCGGCGAGAAGAAGCCGACCGAATCGATAGTCTTGATCCCGCGGATCGCAAACCCGGTACCGTTCTTCCCCTTGATTGGCCCGCTTGTGCGTTGCAGGTGGTCGATGAAGGTCATCCAGTAGGATTGCCCCTCCTTGTCCGTCTCTTCCGGGCAGAAATCGCCGACCCGCGGGAAGAGTGACAGCTTCGGTTCCCCTTCGAAATCCTCCCTGATTGGCGGGGCCGGCGGCGGCTCGTCACCCTCCTTGGCCGCCGCTGCTGCCGGGTTCTGGTCAGCAACGGTGGCCGGGGCTGCCGCTTTGGGTGGTTCCTCCTGCTTCTGGCAGGCCGGGGTGAAGGCGAGGGCGCAAATCAAAATAAAAATGGGAAAAAAATAACGGGTCATGCTGTCGACTCCAGAAGGTTTGCGGTATTATAGGCGCTGCGTGGCCGAGAGCCAAGAGAGATCACAACGATAGGCAAGGAGCTGACATGACCCTGATTTTTGATGATACGGCGACCGGTTTGCCGGTGCTGCTGATCCACGGGTTTCCCTTGAGCCGGAAAATGTGGCAGCCGCAGGTCGACGCATTGGCGAAGGCCGGCTACCGGGTCATCACCCCCGATCTGCCGGGTTTCGGCGAGTCGCCGCCGTTGAACGGTTCCGTAAGCATGGCTGCCTACGCCGACGCCATCATCGACCTGCTCGATCGGTTGGAGATCGACCGGGCGGTGATCGGCGGCATGTCGATGGGTGGTTATGTGCTGCTCGATCTGGTGGAGCGCCACCCGCAGCGGCTGATGGCGGCGCTGTTCCTGGTCACCCGGGCAGCAGCCGACGACGCGGCCGGCAGGGTGCGGCGCGGCGATCTGGCGGGGGCGGTGCGCGGCGGCGACCGGGAGATGGTGCCGGATGCCTTCGAGAAGCTGCTCTTTGCGCCGGGAACTTCGCAAAAGCGGCCTGAGTTGGTTGCCGCAGTGCGGAAGATGATGGATGCGGCTGCGCCGGAGGGCGTGGTCGGGGGGCTGCTGGCCATGCGCGACCGCAAGGACTACCTCGCCCTGCTGCCGACCTTCCACCTGCCGGCCCTGGTCATCGGCGCCACGGAGGATCTCGCCATTCCACCGGACCATGCCGAGACACTGGCCGCGGGACTCCCCGATGCCGAACTGCACATCATTGCCAATGCCGGCCACATGGTCAATCTCGAAAAACCGGAGGCGTTCAACCGGATTCTCCTGAATTATCTGCAAGGCAAAAACCTGATTTAGCGCGGCCGCGTTCAACTCAACGCTGCATGACCTTTCGTTTTTCCTCGGTTGACTCGCATATCAGCCGGGAGTATCTTGAGCGCCTGCCATTTTCCCCATGAAAGGATGACCCATGAGCAAATTTCTACAGGTGATTGGTGCCACGACCCTGCTGGTGGCCATTGCCGCCGGTTGCACTGCTGAAGAGGCTGTCGTCAAGCTGGATGACGCTAAACAACGGATCAGCTATACCATCGGCCTGAATATCGGCCGCGATTTCGCCAATCAGGGCGTCGAGGTCGACACCACGGCCCTGATGGCCGGTGTCCGCGATGGTCTGGGCGGGCAGAAGCCGCGCCTGACCGATGAGCAGATGGTTGCCGAGGTCAAAACTTTTCGCGAATCGATGGTAGCCAAGCAGGAAGCCAAGCAGAAGGCTCTGGCCGAGAAGAACAAGGTGGACGGCGCGGCGTTCCTGGCCAAAAATGCCAAGGAGGCGGGCGTTGTGGTGCGCGAAAGCGGCCTGCAGTACAAGATTCTCAAGGAAGGGACCGGCCCGGTGCCGAAAGCGGACAGCATCGTCAGCGTACATTATCGGGGCACCCTGCTTGACGGTACCGAATTTGACAGCTCCTACGAGCGCAAAGAACCGCTCATCCTGCCGGTTGGCGGCGTGATCCCGGGTTGGACCGAGGCGCTGACCCTGATGAAGGAAGGCTCGAAGTGGCAGCTCTTCATTCCGGCGGCACTGGCCTACGGCGAGGAAGGCGCGCCGCCGGCGATCGGCCCGCATGCAGCGCTGATCTTCGAGGTTGAGCTGCTCTCGGCTGCCGCCAAAATGGAGTGACGAGCATGACGGCCAGTACACAAAGACGGGCACAGGATGGTGACCGGGTGCGCGTCACCTATGTGGGACGGTTCGCCGACGGCACGGAGTTCGACAGTTCCGAAGGGCATGCGCCCCTGGAATTCACCGTTGGGACCGGGGAAGTGATCCCCGGCTTCGACCAGGCAGTGCTGGGTCTTTCCCCCGGAGAATGCCGTACGGTCGAAGTGTCGCCGGAAGACGGTTACGGGGCACATCTGCCGGAGATGGTCGCGGAGGTTGAGCGGCGGCAGATCCCCGATGAGCAGCTGCTTGAGGTCGGAAATTATCTGGAAGTCCGCGCGCAGAATGGCGCCAGTTTCGAGGTGCGGATTGCCGCGCTTACGGAAACGACGGTCCAACTGGATGCCAACCACCCACTGGCTGGCAAGGTGCTGCATTTCGACGTGCAATTCCTGGAATTTGCCTGAAAGGGCTAACTGCTCGTGAGGAGTGAGGCGTAAGGAGTAAGGGGAGTAAATCAATCAAAAGGGCCGCCAATCTGGCGGCCCTTTTTGCATCCAACGCATGCTGATCACGGTGGGGAATCACCGCCGGTTTCATTTTCCAACCAGGCGATGGCTTCTTCCAGAGCGCATTTGCGTGCCAGCTTCACCAGGCCGACCACATCGCCGCGTGTCCCGCAACGGAAACATTCGAAGGTACCCTCGCGGATCGCCAGTTCCGGCGAGCCGGAGCGCAGCGGCTGGCAGCCGGGACAATAGAAGTGGTGCCCCTCGCCGGCCAGCCCCAGATCGTGGGCGATCTTGTGGATGGTTGGCCAATCATTGATGCGGTGGTCCCATTCGTGGCGGATGTCGGTCATGGTGTCGTCATGCGGGGTTGTGTGGGGACACTTCCTTCAAGGAAGTGTCCCCATTGGTTTTCAGCTGGATGCTGTCCAGAGCCCGTGCAGATTGCAATATTCGCGAGCCGTCACCTGACTGGCGATGACCGGGAAAGTCGCTTCGGGTGCCTGTCCGGGCTGGAGTTGCTGACGGTAGACCTTGCCGTCGGCAATCAGCTCGATCCATTCGATGTAGTGCGCTGTCTCCATCGGGTGCGGTACGCTACCGATCTTCACCGTGATGTTGTTTGCACCAACCGCGATCACCGGCACATGCTTTTCCTTCGAAGCATCGACGGTGTTCTCCGTCAGCAGAACCATCGGCTGATTGCAGCAGACCAGCGCTCCGGCACCGGCATGCATGACTTCGACGATGTTGCCGCACAAATCGCATTTGTAGACTTCGTTCAGTTTGGCCATCCTCAATTCTCCCTGGGTTTAGTAGTTTTCGCCGAGAAGTTCAAAATGGGCGCGAGGGTGAGCGCAGGCGTCGCAGCATTCCGGTGCGTCCGTCCCTTCATGCAGCCAGCCGCAGTTGCGGCAGCGCCAGACCACCGGTTGGCTGCGCTTGAAAACGCGCTCGTTCTCGATGTTTGCCAGCAGTGCCCGGAAACGTTTCTCGTGCTGTTTTTCGGCCACGCCGATCGCCTCGAAGATCCGGGCGATTTCGGGGAAGCCTTCGCTGCGTGCGGTGACGGCAAAGTCCGGGTACATGCTGGTGCATTCGTGCTGCTCGCCGTTGGCGGCGTCGAGCAGGTTGGCGGCGGTGGTGCCGATGACGCCGGCCGGGAAACTGGCGGTAATTTCCACCTCGCCCCCCTGCAGCAGCTTGAACAGCCGCTTGGCGTGTTCGCGCTCCTGGTCGGCCGTTTCCTCGAAAATCGCGGCGATCTGCCGGTACCCGTCCTTGTCGGCCTGCTTGGCATAATAGCTGTAGCGGTTGCGGGCCTGGCTCTCGCCGGCAAACGCGGCCATGAGGTTCTTTTCGGTTCTGGTTCCCCTGATGGTCATGTGCGCTCCTTGCCGAAGGTTGAAAGTGAAGGGAATTTTAGCACACTCTGACGCTTGCGCAATGGGGATGGATTTCGTCACCAATGGGGGTGAAAAAAGGGGGCTCCCGATCGAGAACCCCCGTGTGACGTCAAACCTTGCAGCGGATTACTTCTTGTGACAGTCACCGCATTTGGTCGGGCCGCCCTTGGCTTTGTGGCAGTCCTTGCAGACCGCGCCATGGGCACTGTCCTTGGTCACGGCAATCTTGGCCGGGGTCCCCTGGTGGCAGGCATCGCATTTCATCTTGTCGCTGTGCCCTTTGTGATTGAAGGTGACTTTCCCCTGCTTGCCGTCATACGTCACGGAGTCAGCGGCGATGGCGAGGGTGGCGCTGGTGGCGAAGGTCAGCAGCATCAGAACGACGAACAACTTTTTCATTTTTCTCTCCTTTAGCAGTTAATGGATATTGATGAAGCGAATGTAATTCTGACCAAGCATCAGGTAAGCTGTCAAGAAAAATCTTGGTTGCGGATTGAGACAATGCTAATCTTGCGTACGGGAGCGTGACTCAAGCGCTTTGCATCCCTCATCGAACAGGAAGGTGAATCCATGAGAAATCTGGCCGTGATTCTGGCCCTTTTGCTTCTGGCCGGGTGCGCTGCCCGCTGGGAGCATGACACCAAGCGGCGCGGCGAATTTTATGCCGACGATCGTGAATGCCAGGTCGTCTCCGGCGGGGCTTCACAGGTTGTCCAGACGGGAACGGAACGGGTCAGCTACGAGAGTTGCATGTGGGAGCGTGGCTGGCATAAGAAGCAGAGCATCTGGTTCTTCGATCCCGTTGCCAACTGATTTCGACAGCGACAAAAGGAGTGCGGGGCCGCGGAAAGATCCGTCGGCCCCGTGCTGTTTCCGGCGATTGACATCGGGACCGGAGCGACGATGATATACAGGCCGGTGCGGTGGTTGTTCAAGTCAGCGGTTGCGGGGGAGGCGACGGATGAAGCCAGCGGTGACGCCTGATCAGCGGGAGAGAAAAATATCGGTCAACCGCCGCTGGCTGAAAGCCCAGATGAACCCGTATTTCTTCGTCGCCATGCGCGACCAGCCTGCGGCGCTGGCGATCCTCGAACGTGAACTCGGCACCTTGCGGTTCAACCGGCGGCTGATTCTGGCCGACCAGCCCGACACCTTGATCCTGGCCACGGCCAGCCGTCCCGGTTCGCTCTACGAGATGCTCTCCCTGCACAATGTTGCGGAAAGGGAGATCTCCTATGCGATGTTCGCCCATTCCGACGACCGGATCCCCGGGTTGGAGCAGGAGCTGGAGATCCAGCGGTTCGAGTTCAGGCGCAAAAGCGATGTGGAGATTTCCACCAATTTCGATGTCGAGGTGCCGGCGGCCGTCCGGCGGCGGGTTTCCCGCGCGGTGTCCAGGTCCTTCCCCGGTTCCGAACGGTTCAAATTCGATCCGCTGCTGAGCATCCTCTGGCTCAACAATGAAAACTACGTGCGGATCTCACCACCGCGGCGGGTGGCCCAGACCCTGCACATGTTCCGGGAAGCGCAGCGCCGGGGGGGGCTCTACCTTGACCTGGAGCCGCTCCCCGAAGCGGGAGATGAAACCCGGGTCAGCTTCGCCGTCGGCAATCCTCCCCAGCACGACTTTCTCGTGCAGGTCATGGAGGTTTTTCACCGGCTCAACCTGGGTGTCACCCGTGCTTACTGCCTGACTGTCAGCAGCGGCATCCATCCGTATTTCCTGGCCAGTTTCTATGTGCGCTGCCGCAGCGGCCAGACCCTTGCTCCGGGATCTGCCCTGCACTGTCAGCTGGCGGAAGAGTTGTGCAACACGCAGCTGCTAGCGACCACCTCACAAGCCTATCGTGAATTTGTCACTACCGGTTTGATGAGTGGTCTCGAAGCCTCGCTGATCAATGCCTTCATTGCTTTCTGTCACACCACCCTGGCGCACAGTCAGCCCGATCGCTACGATTTCGAAGAGGTTCGCGCCGCCTTCCACGCCAATCCGCAGATCGCCCTGCAACTGGTTGAGCTGTTCCGCTGCCGGTTCGACCCGTCACAAAACCATCGGGAAGAGGCGTACGCTGTCGCGTTGGCTGCGACGGAAGGGGCGGTGACCGGCTACAACACCGGCCGCCGGCACCTTGACGAAGTGCGCCGCAACATCTTCCGCTGCTGCCTGCTTTTCATCCGCCATACCCTCAAGACCAACACCTTCGTCTTCGAAAAGCAGGCGCTGGCCTTTCGTCTTGATCCGGCTTACCTCGCCGAACTGGGAGCGGAGTTTACCGGTGATCTGCCGTCGGCCGCACCGTTCCGGGTGACCTTCTTCTTCAGCCGGGTCGGTTTCGGTTACCACGTCGGCTTCTCGGATATCGCGCGCGGCGGATGGCGTACGATTATCGCCCGCAGCCACGACGATCTGGTGACCAGCGCCGACACCCTGTTCCGCGAGTGTTTTGTGCTGGCGCACACTCAGCATGCCAAGAACAAGGACATCTTCGAAGGCGGCTCGAAGATGGTGATGCTGCTCGATGCCACCGACTTGCGGCAGAGGGAGGATCGTGCTGATGAGCAGACTCTCGAGCGGATTCGTCTTTACAAGCTGCAATACGGTGTCATCAGCGCGTTCCTTGATATCTTCGTGACGACGGCTGGCGTCGCCAGGCACCCTGCGGTGGTCGATTACTACCGGGAGGATGAGGCGATCGAACTCGGCCCGGACGAAAACATGCATGACGTCATGGTCGAGGCGATTGCCCGGATGGCACGGCGCCGTGGGTATCTGCTTGGTGCCGGGATCATGTCAAGCAAGCAAGTCGGCATCAATCACAAGGAGTACGGGGTGACCTCCACCGGGGTGGTGACCTTTGCCGAGATCGTCATGAACGAACTCGGCATCGACCTGCGCCGCGATCCGTTGCGTATCAAGCTCACCGGTGGACCAAGTGGCGATGTGGCCGGCAACGCACTGCGTCTGCTGCTCGACCGCTCGCCGCGCGCGCAGTTTGTCCTGATCCTCGATGGCACCGCCGCACTGATCGATCCGTCCGGGGCAGACCACGATGAATTGCGCAGGATTGTCCTGAAGAGGGATCTGGACGCTTTTGCTCCCGAAGCCCTGCACCTGGGGGGCGTGCTGCTGTACCGCAGTGGCAGCCGTCAGGAGGGGATGAAGACCCTTTACCGGCGAGTGACCAGAACGGACGATGGTCTGGTTGAGAAGTGGGTGTCCAGCGACGAGTTCGCCAGGGAGTACGGCGAACTGGTGTTCAGCGTGCCGGCCGACCTGTTCATTCCGGCCGGGGGGCGCCCGGAGACGATTGACCGGGATAACTGGCCGCGGTTCCTGCTCGTCGACGGCACCCCTTCGGCGCGCGCCATCATCGAAGGAGCAAACTCGTTCCTGACCCCGGCGGCGCGGCTCGAGCTGCAACACAGGGGAGTGCTGATCATGCGCGATGCCTCGGCGAACAAATGCGGGGTCATCTCCTCCTCCTACGAGATCATCGCCAATCTGCTGCTCTCCGACGAGGAGTTTCTGGCCCACAAGGAACGCTACGTGCGTGACGTGCTGGCGATCCTGGAAAAACGCGCTGGCGACGAAGCGCGCCTGATTCTCAAACGCCGACGGGAGAAGCCGGAATTGCCTTGCACGGAGATCTCCGATGCTCTGAGTGGAGAGATCAACGCCCACTATGCCCGGCTGTTCCGATATTTCCTGGAGCATCCGGAGTTGCCCTTGCAGGAGCCGTATCGCCGGGCTCTGCTCGCACACCTGCCGGCCATGCTGCGCGAGGAACCGCGCTTTCGCCGCCGGCTGCAACGCCTGCCGGTCAAATACCGGGCGGCGATTGCCGCCGCCGAGATCGGCTCGTCGCTGGTCTATCTCGGTAACCGTGAAGCCGACTTCACCGCCGGCATCCGTCTGCACGTGCAGCGGCATTTTCCGAAGGGTTGAAAAACGGAAAAAAACGCCCCGTGACAGGAGGCGGTCACGGGGCAAAGGTTAGGAGTGGTTCTTTGCCGAACTTTTAATCTTGACCTGGAAAGTTACGTCCCCTATATTGAATGAACGTTCATTCAGAGAGGGGTGTCATGGCCAAACCGGAAAAACGGGACGAAATCATCCGCGCGGCGATGGAACTGATTGCCGAGCACGGTTTTCACGGCGCACCGATGGCAGCGGTGGCTGAAAAAGCCGGCGTGGCGGCCGGCACCATCTACCGTTACTTCGAGAGCAAGGACGACCTGATCCGGGAAACCCACGCGCATGTCGAAGCCCGGATCCTGGCGGCGCTAACCCAAAATTATCCCGTCGAACAACCGGTCCGCGAACGCTTTCTGCACATCGAGAGCAAGCTGATCGCTTACTTCCTTGAGTCACCGATGGAGTTCCGCTTCATGGAGCAGTTTTTCAACTCGCCCTTCGGCGTGGCCCATCGCCGGGAAAAACTCTTCGGCAACAAGGAAAAGAATATCATCTTCAAGCTCTTCGAAGAGGCGCTCGAGCAGAGGGCCATCAAGGACCTGCCGTTGCCTGTGCTCTGTGCCTTGGCCTTCGGGCCGCTGGTGGATGTCTGCCGCGACCATATCCTGGAGTTCATCATTCTCGATGATATGCTCATCGAGCAGACCGTCGCGGCCTGCTGGGACGCATTGAAACGGTAGGAAACCGTCCCGCGATCAAGCCGCAGGTTTAGCCATCGACAATATAATAGAAAGTTCACTCCACAACTGCAGAGGTGTTTATGCCAAGCATGTATCGACTCAAACTGATCGCTGTCGCGGGAATCCTCGGTGGGGCACTGATGATTGCCGGCTGCAACAAGCAGGATCCCGCCCCTGCCCCTGCCGCCCCTCCCGAAGTCGGGGTGATTACCATCCAGCCGCAACGCGCGGTGTTGACCACGGAGCTGCCCGGCCGGATCGCTCCCCACCTGATTGCCGAAGTGCGACCGCAAGTCGGCGGGATCATCCAACAGCGCCTCTTCACCGAGGGCGGCGATGTCAAGGCCGGCCAGGTGCTGTACCAGATCGACCCGGCCACGTACCGGGCGGCGTTCGCCAGCGCCAAGGCCGCGCTGTCAAGGGCCGAGGCCAATCTGGTTCCGGCCCGCCTCAGGGAAGAGCGCTTTCAGGACCTGGTGAAGATCAAGGCGGTCAGCCAACAGGAGTTTGACGATGCCCATGCGGCGCTGCTGCAGGCCGAGGCCGAGGTGGAAAGTGCCAAGGCGGCCGTGGACAATGCCCGCATCAACCTCGACTATACCAGCGTAAAGGCGCCCATTTCCGGGCGGATCGGTCGTTCGACCGTGACCACCGGCGCGCTGGTGACGGCCAACCAGGCGGCTGCGCTGGCGACGATCCAGCAGCTCGATCCGGTCTATGTTGACGTCACCCAATCCACCGCTGATCTGCTGCGCTTGCGGCAGAGCCTGGCCAGCGGCCTGTTGAAAAGCGGCGGGGTGACCCAGGCCCAGGTCAGGCTGCTGCTGGAGGATGGCACTCCCTATGCGCAGCCCGGCACCCTGAAATTCTCCGAGGCTACTGTTGACCAGAGCACCGGCTCCGTGACCATGCGCTGTCTGTTCCCCAACCCGGAGCAACTGCTCCTGCCGGGGATGTTCGTTCGCGCCGTACTGGAAGAAGGGGCCAACGAGCAGGCCATCCTGGTGCCGCAGCGCGGGGTAACCCGCAACCAGGCCGGCAATGCCATGGCCATGGTGGTCGGCGCCGAGGAGAAGGTCGAACCGCGGCTGATCAAGGTGGCGCGGACGGTTGGTGACAAGTGGCTGGTCAGCGAAGGGCTCAAGGCGGGCGACCGGGTGATCCTGGAAGGGATCCAGAAGGCCCGTCCCGGCACCGTCGTCAAGGCGGTGCCGTTCGGCGGCAAACCATAGGTCTTATAAGTCATATAAGACCAATAAGACCCATAAAAAGCTTTTAGGAGCCCCTCCATGCTGTCAAAATTTTTCATCGATCGCCCGATCTTCGCCTGGGTGATTGCCATCATGGTCATGCTGACGGGACTGCTGGCGATCAAAACGCTGCCGGTCTCCCAGTATCCGCCGATTGCGCCGCCGCAGATCACCATCAACGCCGTGTACCCGGGGGCATCGGCCCAGACGGTGCAGGATACCGTCACCCAGGTCATCGAGCAGAAGCTCAACGGCATCGACAACCTGATTTACATGTCCTCCACCAGCGATTCCGCCGGTGCCGTATCGATCAATCTCACGTTCAAGGCTGGTACCGACCCGAACATCGCCCAGGTGCAGGTGCAGAACAAATTGCAGCTGGCCACGCCGCTCCTCCCCCAGGTCGTGCAAAGGCAGGGGATCCAGGTGGTCAAGTCGACCCGCAACTTCCTGCTGATTGTCGGCCTGGTGTCGGAAGACGGTTCCATGGGACGGCATGAGCTGACCGACTACCTGGTGTCCAATGTCCAGGACCTCATCAGTCGGGTTGAAGGGGTTGGCGAAGTGCAGATGTTCGGTTCCCAGAATGCCATGCGCATCTGGTTGGACCCCGCCAGGCTGAACAACTACCACTTGACCACCAACGACGTGATTGCGGCGGTGCAGGCCCAGAACGCCCAGGTGTCGGCGGGCCAGTTCGGCGGCAGCCCCGCCCCTCTGGGGCAGCAGTTGAACGCCACCATCACGGCCCGGACCCTGCTGCAGACCCCGGAGCAGTTCGGTGCCATCATTCTGCGTACCAACGGCGACGGTTCCACGATCAAGCTGCGGGACGTGGCCGAATGTAAAATCGGCACCGAGAATTACGAGGTCGAAGCGCGTTATAAGGGGAAACCGCTGGGGGGGATGGCGATCCGGCTGGCGGCCGGCGCCAACGCCCTGGATACGGGAGACCGGATCAAGGCCAAGATGGCGGAGTTGGAAAGATACTTTCCGGCCGGCATGAAGGTAGTCTACCCCTACGACACCACCCCCTTTGTCAAGATTTCCATCAAAGAAGTGATGATGACCCTGATCGAAGCGGTCTTTCTGGTCTTCATCATCATGTTCCTTTTCCTGCAGAACTTCCGGGCCACCCTGATCCCCACCATTGCTGTGCCGGTGGTGCTCCTGGGGACGATGGGGGTGCTGGCGGCCGGCGGCTTTTCCATCAATACCCTGACCATGTTCGCCCTGGTCATCGTCATCGGCCTGTTGGTGGACGACGCCATCGTTGTTGTCGAAAACGTCGAGCGGATCATGTCCGAAGAGGGACTACCGCCGCGCGAGGCGACGATCAAGTCGATGGGGCAGATCACCAGCGCCCTGGTGGGGATCGCCACCGTCCTGACGGCGGTCTTCTTGCCGATGGCGTTCTTCGGCGGCTCCACCGGAGTCATCTACCGGCAGTTCTCGATCACTATCATCGCCGCCATGATCCTGTCGGTGCTGGTGGCGATGATCCTGACCCCGGCCCTGTGCTCCACGCTGCTCAAACCGATCGAAAAGGGGCATACTCCCGGCGAATGCGGCTGGTTCTGCCAGTTCTTCCGCTGGTTCAACAAATGGTTCGACTGGTGCAAAGGCAAATACGAGGGGATCGTTGGCCGTTCCTTCGGCAAACCGGTGCGTTATCTGGTGATCTATGGCGCCATCGTGGTGGTCATGGTCTTCTTCTTCCTGCGGCTGCCGACGGCCTTCCTCCCCGACGAGGACCAGGGGTTCATCATCTGCCAGGTACAGCTGCCCGCCGGGGCGGCCAAGGAACGGACCATCAAGGTCATCGAGCAGATGGAGCAACATTTCCTGGAAAATGAAAAAGAGGCCGTGGAGACGATCATCACCGTGGCCGGTTTCAGCTTTGCCGGGCGCGGCCAGAACATGGGCCTGGCCTTTGTGCGGCTCAAGGACTGGGAACTGCGCCGCCGGCCGGACCTGCGGGCCAAAGCCGTGGCCGGCCGCGCCATGGGGGCCTTCTCCAGGATCAAGGATGGTCTGGTCTTCGCGTTTTCGCCACCGGCGGTGATCGAACTGGGGCAGGCCAACGGCTTTGACTTCATGCTGCAGGACCGCGGCGGCCTGGGTCATGACAAACTGATGGAGGCACGCAACCAGCTGCTGGGGATGGCCATGCAGAATTCCAAGCTGATTGCGGTACGACCCAATGGCCAGGACGATTCCCCCCAGTTCAAGCTGGACATCGACGATGTGCGGGCCGGTGCCCTGGGGGTTTCGCTGGCGAACGTCAACGAGGTGCTGTCAACCGCCTGGGGGAGTTCCTACATCAACGACTTCATCGAGAACGGCCGGGTCAAGAAGGTCTATCTCCAGGCCGATGCCAGGTACCGGATGCTCCCCGAGGACATCGACAGGTGGTATGTGCGCAACAACCAGGGGGAGATGGTGCCTTTCTCGGCCTTTGCCACCGCCCGCTGGGTTTATGGTTCCCCCCGCCTGGAGCGCTACAACGGCATCCCGTCGGTGGAGATCATGGGTCAGGCCGCTGCCGGCATCAGCACCGGCGAGGCCATGCTGGAGATGGAAAAGATGGCGGCCAAACTGCCCCCTGGCATCGGCTATGAGTGGACCGGCCTCTCCTACGAGGAAAAGAAGGCTGGTGCCCAGGCCCCGGCGCTCTACGCTATCTCGCTGCTGGTGGTGTTTCTGGCGGTGGCGGCCCT
Source organism: Desulfuromonadales bacterium (assembly GCA_023701265.1). Classification (GTDB taxonomy): domain Bacteria; phylum Desulfobacterota; class Desulfuromonadia; order Desulfuromonadales; family BM103; genus VAUL01. Next base: position 16,955 of record JAMPXI010000044.1, read on the forward strand.
GTATGAAAGCTGGACCATCCCCTTCGTCAACCTGCTCATGCTCCCCCTGGGGCTGGTGGGGGCGGTGACGGCGGTGACGCTGCGGGTGCTCCCCAACGATGTCTATCTGCAGATCGGTTTGCTGACCACGGTGGGGCTGTCCACCAAGAACGCGATCCTGATCATCCAGTTTATCAAGGATCAGCTGCACCAGGGCCACGAATTGGTCGAGGCCACCCTGATGGCGGTGAAGATCCGGCTGCGGCCGGTCATCATGACCTCGCTGGCGTTCTTCTTCGGCACCCTGCCGCTGGCCCTGACCAAGGGGGCGGGGGCCGCGGCGCAGAATGCCATCGGCACCGCCGTCACCGGTGGCCTGCTGTCCGCCACCTTCATCGACCTGGTCTTCATCCCGTTCTTTTTTGTGATGGTGTCGCGACTTTTCGGTCGGAAAAAATATAAACTGCATGCAGCAGAAACTGCTGCTGCTCATCCTGGCGAGGGGGCGTGATATGAATAAACTGATTTTCTACGCTGTGGTGCTACTCGCGCTCTCCGCTTGTACGCTGGCTCCCGACTACACCCGGCCGGAGGCGCCCGTGCCAGCCGCCTGGCCAACTGGACCCGCCTATCAGGAAGGCGTCGCCAAAACCGGCCCGGACATGGCTGACATCCCCTGGCAGGAATTCTTTGCCGAGCCGCAACTGCAAAAGCTGATCGCGCTGGCTTTGGAGAACAATCGCGACCTGCGCGTCGCCGTGCTCAATATCGAACGGTCACAGGCTCAGTACCGGATCCAGCGTGCCGATCTCTTCCCGCAGGTCGATGCTCTCGGCGAGGGGAGCGGCCGGCGGGTTCCGGCCGACCTGTCCGGTTCCGGCCACGCCGAAACCATCCACCAGTACCGTGCCGATCTCGCCATCAGCGCCTATGAGCTGGACCTGTTCGGCCGGGTGCGCAGCCTCAACGAACAGGCTCTGGAACAGTACCTGGCGACCGAACAGGCACGCCGCAGTGTGCAGATCAGCCTGATCGCCGAGGTGGCCGCCAACTATCTGACTCTGGCGGCCGATCGAGAACGGCTGGCACTCGCCAGGGAGACCCTGACCAATTATCAGGTTTCCTTTGAATTGACGCGCAGCCGTTTCGATGCGGGGATCGCTTCCGCCCTTGATCTCAACCAGGCCAAGACCCCTGTCGAGGCAGCGCGGGTGGAAATCGCCCGCTACACCACCCTGGTGGCCCAGGACGAGAACGCCCTGAGCCTGGTGGTTGGCACTCCGGTGCCGGCCGAACTGCTGCCGGCGACGCTCTCCGAAACGCTCACGGCGATGAAGGATCCCGCTCCCGGCCTCCCCTCGGAGGCACTGCTGAAGCGTCCTGACATCACGCAGGCCGAGAACCTGCTCAAAGGGTACAACGCCAACATCGGCGCGGCGCGGGCGGCGTTCTTCCCGCGCATCATTCTGGTTTCGACGGTTGGCACCGGCAGCGCCGAGCTGTCCGGGCTGTTCGAGGGGGGCTCGCTGGTGTGGAGCTTCGCACCGCGGGTCACGCTGCCGATCTTCGATGCCGGCCGGAACCGGGCCAATCTGAAAGTGGCGGAAGTGGACCGTGACATTGCCGTGGCGCGCTACGAGCGGGCGATTCAGACAGCGTTCCGGGAGGTGGCCGACGCCCTGGCCCGGCGCGGGACGATCGACCAGCAGTTAGCGGCGCAGCAGTCGCTCACCGACGCCACCGCCGAGAGCTACCGGCTTTCCCAGGCGCGTTTTGAAAGGGGGGTCGACAGCTATCTGGCCGTGCTCGTTTCCCAGCGTTTCCTCTATGGCGCCCAGCAGAGCCTGATCAGCGCGCGGCTCGCCCGGCTGGACAACCTGGTGACGCTTTACAAGGTGCTGGGCGGGGGCGGGACGATCCTGCAGTGAACTTGTCCCGGGCCGCGTTTTACACTCTCATCGCCCTGCTGATTATGGTCGTCGGCCCCTTCACGGTCCGGGCGGAGGAGTCGCCGCGGAGCGGGACGCTGAGCTTCGTCCTGGAAAACGACCTTTTCTATAGTGTCGATCGCCACTACACCAACGGGGTGAGGCTGGTCTGGGTTCCGGATCGGGAGGCAGCCACTCCGGAGTGGGCCATGACAGCGGCAGACCTCGTGCCGTGGTTCCCTGAAGAGGGCGAGGTTCGCCCTGGCTACGCCCTCGGCCAGAGCATGTTCACGCCGAGCGATATCACCATGACCGATCCGCCTTCGGGGGAGCGTCCCTACGCCGGCTGGCTGTATGGGACAATCGGTCTGGGGGTGGAGTCGGGACGGCAGCTCGACCAGTTCGGCATCACCATCGGCATGGTCGGTCCGGCCTCCCTGGCCGAGGAGAG
>JAMPXI010000045.1 GCA_023701265.1 Desulfuromonadales bacterium
ACCGAAGCGCTCAAAACCTATCCGGCGGCCAACGCCCGCATCGACGGCACCGACATTGTCTACCACCACTACTATGACATCGGCATCGCCGTCGGTACCGACCGCGGCCTGGTGGTGCCGGTGCTGCGCGACGCCGACCGGCTGACCTTCGCCGAGATCGAGCTGCAGATCAGTGAACTGGCCCAAAAAGCCAATGACCGCAAGCTGACCCTGGCCGAACTGGAAGGGGGTACCTTCACCATCAGCAATGGCGGTGTCTACGGCTCGCTGCTCAGCACGCCGATCCTCAACCCGCCGCAGACCGGGGTGCTCGGCATGCATGCCATCCAGGACCGCCCGGTCGCCCGTGACGGCCAGGTGGTCATCCGGCCGATGATGTACCTGGCGCTGAGCTATGACCACCGCTTGATCGACGGCCGCGAAGCGGTCGGCTTTCTTAAGCTGGTCAAGGAGTACCTCGAGGACCCGGAGGAACTGCTCCTGGAACTTTGAAAGCTATTTGACGCAGAGCCGTGAAGGCACAGAGAAAAGCTCACAAACATTAGCCACAGATAAAAGCAGAAACGGCGGATAGACTAAGCAACTTTATAGGGAACCTTTTCATCCCTGTTGATCGTGCTTTCGTGGTTTTGGTTGATCCGGTTTTATCCGCCTTGATCTGCGGCCAAGGCCTTTAAGGGGTTAGCATGACTGAACAGTTCGACCTGGTGGTGATCGGCGGCGGGCCCGGCGGCTACGTGGCGGCGCTGCGCGCGGCACAGCTGGGCATGAAGGTTGCGGTGGTCGAAAAGCGCGACGCGCTCGGCGGCACCTGTCTCAACGAGGGGTGCATCCCGAGCAAGGCGCTGCTTGATTCCAGCGAATACTTCGCCCTGGCCCGCGACGGTTTCAAGCGTCACGGCATTCTCGTCGACCCACCGAAACTCGACCTGGCGCAGATGATGAAGCGCAAAGACGAGGTAGTGGTGCGCCTGACCCGCGGGGTCGCCAGCCTCTTCAAGAAGCATGGCATCACCCTGGTGACCGGCACCGGCCGCCTGGTTGCCGCCGGCGGCGGCACGCCGCAGGTGGCGGTCGTCTCTACCGAGGGGGAACAAATGTTGGGCGGCAAGCACGTCCTGCTGGCGACCGGCAGCACGGCGATGACCATTCCCACCCTTCCCTTCGGCGGCCGGATCGGTGAGGCCCGCGACGCCCTCGCCTATCAGCAGGTTCCAGAACACCTGGTGGTAGTCGGCGGCGGCTACATCGGTCTGGAACTCGGCTCGGTCTGGCTGCGCCTCGGCGCGAAAGTCACCGTGGTCGAGATGCTCGACACGCTGCTGCCCAATACCGACCAAGAAATCGCTAGAACCTTGATCAAGAGTCTGGAGAAGCAGGGGATGACCATCCTCCCCGGCACCAGGGTCACCAAGGCCGAGGTCGCTGAGGCCAGCGTCACGTTGACCCTGGCGGGGAAGGGCGCACAGACACTGACCTGCGACCAGATGCTGGTCGCCGCCGGCCGCCGGCCGTGCACCGAAGGGCTGGGGCTGGAGGCCGTCGGGATAAGGCTGGAGCAGGGACGCATCCCGGTCGATGCCAATTACCAGACCGCCTGCACAGGCGTCTACGCCGTTGGCGACCTGATACCCGGGCCGATGCTTGCCCACAAGGCGATGGACGAAGCGGTGGTCTGCATCGAGCGGATGCACGGCGAACTCCCCGAAATCGACTACAACCTGATTCCGGGCGTGGTCTACACCCAGCCGGAGGCCGCCTCGGTCGGCCGCACCGAGGAACAGCTCAAGGCCGGCGGCATCCTCTACACGACCGGCAAATTCCCGTTCATGGCCAGCGGCCGTGCCAAGGCCATGGATGAAACCGAGGGGTTCGTCAAGGTGCTGGCGGCGCCGGAGAGCGGCCGCATCCTCGGCGTGCACATCCTCGGCCCGCGGGCCTCGGAACTGATCGCCGAGGCCACCGCGGTCATGGCCTTTGGCGGCAGCGTCGAGGACGTCGCCCTGATCACCCACGCCCATCCGACCCTGGCCGAGGCGTTCAGAGAGGCGGCGCTCGGGGCGGCGGGGCGGGCGGTACACCTCTAGGATATCCCCCGACAGAAACAACGCGGCCGCCGGCAATGCCGGCGGCCGCGTTGTTTCTACAATCTTCACCTGTGCTACTAAAACGAATTCAGTCTTCTGATGAACGCCTCTAGCAACCCGTAACTGCGCCGGTCGAACTCGAAGGCCAGGCGCGGCAGATCGAGCAGGTCGGGCTGGTCGCGTTCCTCCGGGAAGGCCGCGGTCATGGCCAGCTTGCTGCCGGGCTCGACGATCTCGGCAAACTCCGCCTGCAGGGTGGCGATCTGCTCCGCACTCAGCGATTTGTTCAAGCGGATGACCAGCGTCTTGCCGATGAACCGGCAGGAGTGGTAGACGCGGTAGAAATCGCTGATCACCTGGGCCGCCTCGAAGGGGTCGCGGGTGATGGTGAACAGGCTGAAGTCCTCTCCCGAGATCAGCCCGCGTGTCAGCAGGGTGTTGCGCAGGAACTCGAACCACGGCTCCCAGTAGCTGCCATCGTCATCGTCGATCAGCACCAGCGGGATCGGCGGGTTCTTGCCGGTCTGCACCAGGGTCAACGTTTCCAGCGCCTCGTCGAGGGTGCCGAAGCCACCGGGGAAGAGCGCCACGGCGTGGGCCTCCTTGAGGAACGCCACCTTGCGGTTGAAGAAGTACTTGTAGGTGATGACATTGCGGCTGTGCTCCATCACCGGGTTGGTATCCTGCTCGAAGGGGAGGCGAATGTTGACGGCGAAGGAGTTCTCCGGGCCGGCCCCTTCGTTGCCGGCCTGCATGATGCCGGGGCCGCCGCCGGTGATCACCATGTAGCCGAGGCGGTTCAACTGCCGGGCGAAAGTCACGCACTTCTGGTAGATCGGCTCGTCCCGCTCGGTGCGTGCCGAGCCGAAGATGGTCACCTTCTTGCGCCCGCGGTAGGCGCCGAACAACCGCGTGGTGTGGCGCATCTCGCGCAGGGTCGTGCGCATCATCTTCAGGTCGGCGAGATAGTCGACCTCCTGCCCGGCCCGGAGCGCATTGATAACGATCTCGCGCACCATCTCCGGGTGATGCACTTCGGTCATCCGCAGAATTTCGTCGAGCAGGTCGTCGAGAACGCCGTTGCTCCGGTTGAAACTGATATCCATAAGAACTCCTTGGCGAGCTTCAACGCGCCAGCAAAGGCCGATCACCCAGGCGGGCCGCGGCAATCAGCAGACCGCGCAGGCTGGCTCCGCGGCAGCGTTCGGCTACCGCATGATACGCGTTGCGCAATTCAGCTTCAATCCCATCAAAAGCAATGCGTTGCTCACCGGTCAACTGGCCATCGATCCGGTCGCAGAGAAAGATGATGCAGTTGAAGGGACGGCGTTCTGCCGGCAGGCGGCATCCCTGCACACCAAGCTGCGGGCAAATGAGGGAAAAGTCGGGAGCCGGCGGCTCTTCCCCGGCCAGCAGGTAACCGAGCAGGTTGGTCAGGGTGACGTGGTGCCTGGCGCCGCCGCAACAGCCGCCCAGGCAGGCGGCGCAGATGGCCGGGCCACCAGCGTCCCGAAACAACCGGTCGAGTTCGGCCTGCAGTGCCCCGATTCGGCTGACCTGAGCAGTCAACCAGTCACGATCGGCAGTCGACAGCTCCACCAGTTCGTTTCTGACGCGGACCAGGGTCGCCGCCCACAAGGCGGCATCGGAAGAATTCGTCGTATCCATGCCCATAACACAACACCCGGGGAAAACCCGGGTGTCTGAAAAAAAGGTGGCCGGAGAGACCGGTAAGCCGGGTTCTGTCCCCCGCTCCGGTTGCCCTCGGCGGGTAGCGATCATTCCTCTAGGGCCGCCGTTGCCGGCGGCCTCAAGCAACCAACCCGGGAGTTTCGGACGGGCCGCCCTCGAACACTCCCCTATTCGGTCTTGCTCCGGATGGGGTTTACCGAGCTGCCGACGTCACCGTCGGCACTGGTGAGCTCTTACCTCACCCTTTCACCCTTACCTGCCTTCGCACAAGGCTATGGCAGGCGGTCTGCTCTCTGTGGCACTTTCCCTGGGGTCGCCCCCGGTCCCCGTTAGGGACCATCCTGCCCTGCGGAGCCCGGACTTTCCTCCCCCCACCTTCGCCAAAGGCTCCGGCGGGCGGCGATCGCCTGGTTCTCTCCGACCACGCACAACGTAAAAGCTGAGCCTATTCGGCCGCCAGATACAACAACCGGTTGCAATGCGGACAGCTCTGCACTTCTTTGGCCACATACAACCGGTTGAACAGCTGCGGCGGCAGGTGCATATGACAGCCGAGACAGGCACCGTCGCGGGCCTCGACCACCGCCAGACCGTTGCGGCGGTCCAGCAGCATGTCGTAGCGCTTGCGCAACGCGACCGGCAGACGACCGGTCAGACTGTCACGCTGGCGGCCATGATCGGCCAGCCCGGCATCAAGACCGACAGCAACAGCGGAGATTTCAGCCTGGCGGGCAGCGGTCTGCTCGCTCAGGGCCGCCAGTTCGGCGTCCTTTTCTCCCTTGTCCGCCGTCAGAGCTTCGAGATCCCGGTCCTTGGCGGCAACCTGATCGTTCAGCTCCTTGATCTGCTTCTTGGCCGCATCGACTTCCTTGAGCACCGCCAGGTACTCGCGCTGCGTCTTGATCTGCGGCAGCCGCCCCTCGGCGCGTGAAGCCAGGCCTCGCTCATGCTCCAGCTTGCCGAGCAGTTCCCGGCGCTCTTCCTGGCGAGCCTCGATCGCACTGGTCAGACTGTCGACCATCGCCTGCACCCGGTCGACTTCGACCTGCAGTCTGCCCTGCTCCTCATCCAACTGCTCACGTTGCTGAATCAGTTCCCGCCGCTCTCGATCCAGCGTCTGCAATGCTTTCAACACCTGCAACTGTTCCGGCACGGTTATGCCTCCCTGTGTAGTATCGATCCGACCGGTCATCCGAAATAACCGGCGATTGATGATCAGCGGACGAGAAACGGATCGTGTTCCCCGTCGTGAATGAGAACGTCCAGGCTCCAGCCCCGGCCTGCCGCCTCTTTACCGAGTCGGGCGGCGAGTTCGCTGACCGCCAGCCGTTCGGTTGCAAAATGTCCGGCATCAAGCAGCGCCAGGTCGAGTTCCTCGGCCAGCCGTGCTTCATGATACTTGACGTCACCGGTCACCAGGACATCGGCGCCCTGGCGTTTGGCCTCATGGATCAGTCCGGCACCGCTGCCGCCGCACACGGCCACCTTGCCGACCGTGCGCTCCGGCGCGCCGACCAGGCGCACGGACTGACAGTCCAGGGCCGCCTTCACCCCTTCGGCGAACTCGCCGAGACTCTGTGCCGCGGTCAGGCGGCCAATCCGGCCAAGCCCGACACCAGGCAGCTGGTTGGCCAAAGGGACCAGATCGTAAGCAACCTCCTCGTAAGGATGCGCCTTGATCATTTTTTCCAGCACCCGACTCAAGCGCCGCTGCGGGACGATGGTTTCCAGACGGACTTCCTCGACCTGTTCGCGCCGGCCGGTTTCACCAATAAAAGGCGCGGTTCCCGGCCCGGGACGGAACGTTCCGATACCGCTGGTCCGAAAGGAGCATTGGTCGTAGCCACCGATGTGCCCGGCACCCGCGGCAAACAGTGCCTCGGTGACCGGCCCGACGTGATCGAACGGCACGAAAACCACCAGCTTGAGCAGCTGCCCGGTCACCGGCTGCAACGGCTCGGCATCGGTCAGTGCCAGGCGTTCGGCCAGCCATCGATTCAGTCCATCGGCAGCAACGTCGAGATTGGTATGCGCGGCCACAATGGCCATGCCGCCACGGACCGCCTGCCAGATGACCCGGCCGACCGGATCGTCGGGGGTCAGCCGGCGCAGCGGCTTGAACAGCAGCGGGTGATGGGTGACCAAAAGCTGCGCACCCTGTTCGCTGGCAGCCGTCAGCGCCGCCGTCGACGGATCGAGGGCCACCATCAGTCGTTCGACAGTTGCCGCGGGGTCGCCGACCTGCAGGCCGACATTATCCCATTCCTCGGCCAGGTCGGGAGGATACAGCCCGTGCAGCAGCCCGAGCAGATCCTGCACCCGCACCGTGCGCGTAGCCACCGCGCCCCCTATAAAGACCAAGAGTGCAACTCGAGGGTCGGGTTGCACTCTTGGCGGACGGCAGGAATGGGCGAAATCGATGTTGGCATGTATTGCACGTCTGACCTGGCAAAGGGTGGTGGGCCCACCAGGGATCGAACCTGGGACCTACCGGTTATGAGCCGGCGGCTCTGCCAGCTGAGCTATGGGCCCGAATCACGTTGAATGGTAAGTTTATGCCCGGGAATTTCGGTCTGTCAAACCCTAATTCGTCTCGATGAAGCTCTTCAGCCGCTTGGCGCGACTCGGGTGGCGCAGCTTGCGCAGAGCCTTGGCCTCGATCTGGCGGATGCGCTCGCGGGTCACGGCGAAATCCTGGCCGACCTCTTCCAGGGTATGGTCGGATTTCTCGCCGATGCCGAAACGCATGCGCAGCACCTTTTCCTCGCGCGGAGTGAGGGTTGAGAGCACTCGCGCGGTCTGATCGGAGAGGTTGCTCTTGATCACTGCCTCGAGGGGGGAAACCACCCCCTTGTCCTCGATGAAATCGCCCAGCGAGGAATCTTCCTCCTCGCCGATTGGGGTCTCCAGGGAGATCGGCTCCTTGGCAATCTTCAGCACCCGCCGCACCTTTTCCAGCGGCAGTTCCATCCGTTCGGCGATCTCCTCGGGGGTCGGCTCGCGGCCGATCTCCTGGACCAACTGGCGGCTGGTACGGATCAATTTGTTGATCGTCTCGATCATGTGCACCGGGATGCGGATGGTGCGCGCCTGGTCGGCAATCGCCCGGGTGATCGCCTGGCGGATCCACCAGGTGGCGTAAGTCGAGAACTTGTAGCCGCGCTGGTACTCGAACTTGTCGACCGCCTTCATCAGGCCGATGTTCCCCTCCTGGATCAGGTCGAGGAACTGCAGCCCGCGATTGGTGTATTTCTTGGCGATGGAGACGACCAGGCGCAGGTTGGCCTCGACCAGCTCGGTCTTGGCCTGCTTGGCCCGCCACTCCCCCTGGTTGACTTCCTTGAGCGACTCCAGCAGCTCTTCCGGGGCAAAGCCGGATTCTTCCTCGACCTTGACAAACTTGCGCTCAGCGCTCTTCAGGCGCTTCTCGACCACCAGCAGGGTGTCCATCGGCTTGCCGAGCTCTTCGGCCAGCTTGCGCGCCTCGTCCTCGCTCTTGCGCATCCGTTTGACCAGCTTGCGCAGGTCGGCGAAGGGCCGCCCCGCTTCGTTCTCGCACGCCCGCACCTCGGCCTTGGCCTTCTTGACATGCTCGGCGAGTTCCTTGAGACGGTCGAGGATCTTGGCGATCTGGTGATCCTTGAGGCGAACCTGAGCCATCAGGTCGCCAATTTCCGCCTTGAGCGCCTTGATCTCCTTCTCCAGTGGCTTGCGGCTTTTGGCCGGGAGAGCGGCCACTTCCTCGCGCAAGGCCATGAACCGCTCATAGCGCTCACGGATCTGCTGGATCAGGTCAACCACCCGCTGGCGGTGACGCTCCTCGGCTTCGGCCCCTTCTTCTTCTTCGTAGTCGCGGGTAATTTCGGCGACACTGATCTGCCCCTTGCCGAGGCGGTCGCCGAGAGTGATCACTTCCTTGAAGGCGATCGGGGTCTTGACGATCACCCTGGCAACCAGGGCGTCCCCTTCCTCGATACGCTTGGCGATCTCCACTTCCCCCTCGCGGGTCAGCAGGGAAACCTGCCCCATTTCGCGCAGGTACATGCGCACGGGGTCGCTGGTGCGCCCCATGACGTCGGCATCGAACTCGGCCTCTTCCTCGGCTTCCTCGCCAACGGCGTCGGGGTCGCGCTCCTGCGGGAGGGCGATCTTCTGCTCGGCATCGACCACCTCGATGTCCATGTCTCCGAACATGCTCATCACATCATCGAGCTGGTCCGAGGAGATCATGTCTGGAGGCAGAATGTCGTTGACTTCGTCGTAGGTGAGGAAGCCCTTTTCCTTGCCAAGCTGCATCAGCTGCTGGACTTCGTCGCCACCGTTCTTCTTGCTCATTGATCAAATCCCTCGTGATCTCGACCTGCCAAAGGAAAGCAGCTCCTTTGGAAACCATATATTATATGCACAACCAAGGATTTTTCAAAGGTTTTTTTTCACTACCGCCAGTTCGCGCAGGTATTTTTCCACGGCCGCGGAATCACCGGCATGTTCCGCCTCGCGCACCAGTTCCTGTAGTTTGCGCAGGCGCTGCCGCCCGGTTCCCGCCGCTACGGCCTGGCGGCAGTCGCTAAAGATCCGCTCCGGGTCGGCGGCCCACTCCTCCTGACCTTCAGCCAACAACAGCCCGCTGAGCAATGACTGGGTCTCGACATCGGGCAGACCGTCAAGCAACTGCTCCGGCAACTTGCCGTCGGTATACTCGACCGCCAGCAGATAATCGGCCACTTCGCGATGGGCGGGGGATGCGAACAAAACCTGTGTCCCCTCGCTTTTCACCTGGCTGCGAGCCCGGTCATTGGCCAGCATCAGCCGGAGCAAAAAAGTCTGGGTACGCACGGCGGCATCCGGTTCGCTACGCGGGGCCTGTCCTGATGGTGGCCTTGGCGCCGGGCGGGAGGATACCACCCCACCCCCCTTGGACTGCAGCAGGGCCTCATCCAGCCCGGTGCGGACCGCTAGCTTTTTGAGATAAAGGTTGCGCTCCAGGTCGCTGGGAAGCCGCCGGATGCGCGTCAGCACCTCCTCACCGGCCCGAGCCCGCCCTTCGACGCTGTCGCCGTGCAACGCCAACTGCTCGTCGAGGTACAGTTCCAAGGCTGGACGGGCATCAGCCAGGCGGGCCTGAAAAGCCTCGGTCCCCTGCCCGGCCAGAAACGAGTCGGGATCCTCGCCGGCGGCAAGCGCGACGGCACTGACCGCCATCCCCTCGGGGAGCAGGGCGTCCATGGCCCGGAACGTCGCCTGTCGGCCGGCCTTGTCGGCATCGAACACCAGGATTGCCTGTTCGGCGTAGCGCTTGAGCAAGCGGGCATGATCCGCGGTCAGGGCCGTGCCGCAGGCGGCCACGGCATTGGCGACCCCGGCCCGATGCAGGGCCAGCAAGTCGAAATAACCCTCGACTACCAGCACCGCCCGGGCGTGGCGGATCGCATCACGCCCCTGGTAGAGCCCGTAGAGGGTCCGCCCCTTGTGGTACACCGGGGTCTCCGGTGAATTCAGGTACTTGGGGGTGCCGTCGTCAAGTACCCTGCCACCGAAGGCAACCACCCGCCCTTCCGGGTCGAGGATCGGGAAGAGCAGCCGGCTGTGGAACAGATCGCGGTCGCCGCGCCCGCCACTCCCCTCGCGCACCAGGCCGGCCGTGCGCATCTCCTCCTTCGCAAAGCCCTGGGATGCCAGATGACCGACCAACGCTTCCCACTGGTCGGGGGCAAAGCCGAGCCGGAACTCCCGCACCATGTCGGCCTCGTAGCCACGCTGGCGCAGGTAGCGTCGTCCGGGCGCACCGGCGGCGTCTTCAAGGAGCAGCCGATGGTAAAAAGCACAGGCGGCTTCATTGATCCGCAGCAGCCGCTCGCGCTGGTCGCGCCGCTGGCGGTCGGCCGGGGTGACCGGGGTCTCCTCGACGGTGATCCCGGCCTTCTCGCCGAGGCGCTTGACCGCCTCAGGGAAGGTCAAACCTTCCATGCGCATGACGAAGGTAAAGACGTTGCCCCCCGTACCGCAACCGAAGCAGTGGAAGATCTGCCGGGGGGCATTGACGTTGAACGACGGGGATTTTTCCTGATGGAACGGACAGAGCCCCTGATAGTTGGCGCCGGAGCGCCGGAGCGGCATGTAGCTCGAGATCACCTCGACGATGTCGCTGCGCTCGCGGATTTCGCGGACGGTGTCTTCGTTGATGCGGCTCATCGCTTAGTGTCCCGTGCGGTTAGTCCCCTGCACAAATTGTGAGGGGTTTGGGCCTCTGGCAAGGCGCGCTGACGCAGGCTTGGTGGTGCCAAACCGAGGAGGCGCAACGCCGCCAGAGGGCGAAAGGGCCACAATTTGCAAGGACAGGATTAGCCGCACGGGACACTATACCAGCTCCACCACGGTCACGTTGTCTCCCCCCTCGGCCACATCGGCAGCGCCGAACCCGGCGATTTCATTGCGCCCGGCCAGAAACTCCCGGATGGCCCGCCGCAAAATCCCCTCGCCGGAACCGTGGACGATTTCCAGGCGCTTCTCCCCGTGCAGCAAACCCTCATCCAGAAAAGCCGCGGTCATGGCGAGTGCCTCGTCAACCCGTTTGCCGACCAGTACCAGCCGCGGCCGAAAGGCCCGCCGCGTCACCCGGTCGCTGACCTTCGGAGTCTTGGCCGGGGCCGGCGCAAACCGCGGCGGCTGATATTGGCGCAAAGCCGCCAGCGGCTGGCGCAGGCGCTTGCCACCCAGTTCGAGCTCTGCGTTTGCCCCATCAACCTGAACCACCCGGGCATCGACGCCGAGAGCCGTGACAAACAGCAGTTCGTTGGCGGTCACCGCCTCTGGCACCACCCCCGGCGGCACGACTTTCGGCTGCGGCAGTTCCCGACGCAGGGCACGCAGTTCGCCGGTCAGGCGCGCCTGTTCGCGAACAGGGGGGGGAATGGTCCCTTGACGGGCCTCGCGGAAAAGCGTCCGGAGCTGCTCCTCGGCTTCGCTCAGCAGGCGGCTGCCGCGCTGGCGGACCTCTTCGAGGATCGTCCGTTGTCGGGCTTCCAGCTCTTCGCGCAGGCGGCGCTGTTGCTCGTGCTCACGCTCTGCCTGCCGGCGCAGAGTCCCGGCTGATTGCAATTCCTCATCGATGGCCGCCCGCAAGGCCTGCAGCCGCTCAAGCACGGCCAATCCTTCGCGTTCGCCGTGGCCAAGATACCCCGCCGCGCTTGACAGCAGGTCATCCGGCAGGCCAAGCCGCCTGGCGATCGTGAAGGCGTGACTGGCGCCGGGGATGCCATAGTGCAGACGGAAGCTCGGCTGCAGTGTCTCGGCATCAAACTCGACCGCGGCGTTCTCGACCCCATCTTCGAGATGGGCGTAGCCTTTGATCAGGTGCAGATGGGTGGTGGCAACCACCCGCGCTCCGGCCTGGCGCAGCCGATCGAGCACCGCCAGGGCCAGTGCCCCGCCCTCGCCGGGATCGGTGCCGGTGCCGAGTTCATCGATCAACACCAGCGCCTGTTCACCGGCAGCGGCCAGAATGTCGCGGATCCGGCACAAGTGCCCGGAAAAGGTCGACAGGCTGCGCTCAAGACTCTGCTCGTCGCCGATATCAGCCATCACCGGGGCAAACGGAAAGAGCCGACTTCCCGGCGCACAGGGGATCGGCACTCCGGCGCGTGTCATCAGCACCAGCAGCCCGACGGTCTTCAGCGCCGCGGTCTTGCCGCCGGTATTCGGCCCGCTGATCACCAGCACCTGCTCGCTCTCGCCAAGCCGCAAGTCGACCGGCACCACCAATCCGCCCAGCTTCAGGGCCAGCAGCGGATGGCGGGTGGCGGCCAATTCCAGCAGCGGCCGGTCAGCCAGCTGCGGGACAACCGCATCGATATCCCTGGCAAAGCGGGCAATCGCCAGGCGCAGATCAAGCACCGCCAGGATAGCCTGGTTGTCGGCCAGTTCCTTGCGGGCAGCGCGGACCATGGCGGTCAACTGCAGCAGGATCCGCTCTTCCTCGCGCTGCACCTCGCGCAGCAGCGTCTGCAGGCGGTTGTTGCCGTCCAGTACCGCCGCCGGCTCGACATAAAGGGTCTGGCCGCTGGCCGAGACATCGTGGACAAAACCGCGCAGACGGCCGGAGTGATCGGTGCGCACCGGCAACACGTAGCGGCTGTTGCGATCGGTGATCAGCTGCTCCTGAAAAACCCCGGCGTAGCGCTCGTCGGCGAGCAGGCCCTCGAGCTGGCGCTTGAGTCGGGCACGCACGGACTGCACCTCGCGGCGCAGATGACCGAGCTCAGCGGAGGCACTGTCAAGAATTTCGCCGCGCGGGCCGATGCTGCGCCGAATCGCCACAACCAGCTGCGGCAACGGCACCAGGGCCATGGCCCGCGCCCGCAGCAGCGGCCAGCCGGCGCTGTCGGTCAAAGCCGCCTTGCAAGCTGCTGCCGCCTCGGCGACGGCCCGCACCGCGGCAAAAACCTCGGCGGAAAGCCAAATTCCCTCGACGTGCAGTTGCGCGAGCAACACCGCCAGATCATCGCCATCGCCCACCGGCAACAGCCCACGTGCGGCCAGGAGCTGCATTGCCTCCGCGGCTTCGGCCAATGCCGTGTCGATGGCGCTGCGTTCCGCCAGCGGCCGCAAAGCCAGCGCCATGGCTCGGCCCGGACCGGTGCGGGTCAGGCCGGCCAGCTGGGCGGTAACCTTGGGGAATTCAAGCAGGTCGAGGCTGTCGGGCAACACCCCGACCGGCTCTGCATGGCACGGGCGGCTCATCGCAGCAGCTGCCGCCCCCCGTTTACAATCTGTTCACCCAGTCTGACAAAAGGCGGTGACAGTTGTGACTGCCGGCGGGACTCTTTCAGCCAATCGGCAACAGAAAAACCGTAAAGCACCAGAGCCAGCAGCAGCACCCCCTGAATCAAACCGAACAGACCGCCGAGAACACGGTTGAAACCACCGAGAAAAATCAGCTTGAGGAAGCGGGACAACACCACGCCGAGCAGCCCGAAACAAATCAGCGTGACCAGAAACAGGCCGGCGAAACAGCCTGCTGTCGCCAGCCATGGCGGCAGACTGGCCCAGGCGGGCAGAGCCTCGGCCAGCGCTGCGTGGTAACGGACGGCGAGGATGGTGCCCAATCCCAGCCCGGCCAAACCGCACAGCTCATGGATCAGGCCGAGCCACAGCCCCTTGAGCAGCAGCACGGCCAGCACGACCAGGATGGTGATGTCGACCGCGTTCATTGCACTCTGCCCGGCGACTTGGTCATCCGGCCAGACGGGCCTTGACCAGCTCGCTCACCAGCCGGCCGTCGGCACGTCCGGTGGTCTGCGGGGTGACCAGCTTCATCACCGCCCCCATGTCGCGCGGCCCGCTGGCCCCGGTTTCACGCACGGCAGACTCGATGACCGCTTTGATCTCGACCTCGCTCATCTGCGCGGGGAGGAACTCCTGGAGAATGGCCAGCTCCTGCTCCTCCTTGACGGCCAGCTCCGGGCGGACGTCCCGATAGGCTTCCGCCGATTCGCGGCGCTGCTTGACCAGGGTGGAGAGCACCTTGATCACGCCGGCATCGTCCAATGCCCCGCGCGCTTCGATCTCGGCGTTCTTGATCGCCGTGCGCGCCATGCGGATGGCGCTCAGGCGCAGGCTGTCCTGGGCCTTCATGGCGACTTTCATCGCGTCGATCAGTCGTTCCTGGATGGTCATGGTAATCCCTTCTCTGGTGAGGAGTGAGGCGTGAGGGGTTAGGAGTAAAGGCCTTGAATTGATGCGCCTCACTCCTGACTCCTCACTCCTTACGATTAGCTTTTTCCACCAGCCCCGAAGTGCCGAAGCGCCGACGCAGTTCGGCATAGACCCGCTCCGGCGGCAACTCGTAGTGACCGAGCAGCACCAGCAGGTGGAAGATCAGGTCCGCCGCTTCGCAAACCACCTGTTCGGGATCCCCCCCCTTGCCGGCCACGGCGACCTCGGTCGCCTCCTCGCCAATCTTGCCGAGGATCTTGTCGAGTCCCTTGGCATAGAGCGAGGCAACGTAGGACTGCTCGGACGAATGGTTCTTGCGGTCGAGAATGATCTGGTAGACCGCTTCGAGAATGTCGTTATCGGTTTTCATAACCAGTTTCCTTCCAGGCCGATCAAAAATGCCCAGGTGCTAGGCGCCCGCGGACCAAGGAGCGAGGCGTACCGGAAGGTACGTCGCAGCGACGAGGGCAAGGGCAACAACGCAGATGGGCGTTTTTCATCGGCCTCACAGTCGTACCGGAACGCCGTGCGTGTGCAGATACTCCTTACATTCCTTGATCGTGTACTCGCGGAAATGAAAGATGCTCGCCGCCAGGGCCGCGCTCGCCCCCCCCTCGACCAGCCCCTCGCGGATGTGTTCGAGGTTCCCCACTCCGCCGGAGGCGATCACCGGGATGCCAACGCGGTCGCTGATGGCGCGGGTCAGCGGGATGTCGTAGCCGTCCTTGGTGCCGTCCTTGTCCATCGAGGTGAGCAGGATTTCGCCGGCACCGTAATTTTCCATGCGCGCCGCCCACTCCAGGGCATCGATCCCGGTCGAGTTGCGCCCGCCGTGGGTGTAGACCTCCCAGGCAAGCGGGTCGGCACCCGGCACACGGCGGGCATCGATCGCCACCACGATGCACTGCGAACCAAAACGCTCGGCGGCCTCGCGCACGAACTCCGGACGGTGTACCGCCGCGGTGTTGATCGAGACCTTGTCGGCACCGGCATTGAGCAGATTGCGGATATCCTTGATCTCGCGCACCCCACCGCCGACGGTGAGCGGCATGAACACCCGCTCGGCGGTGCGCGCCACCACGTCGAGGATGATGCCGCGTTTCTCGTGGGAGGCGGTGATGTCGAGGAAGGTCAGCTCGTCGGCGCCCTGCAGGTCGTAGGCGGCGGCCGCTTCCACCGGGTCACCGGCGTCGCGCAATTCCAAAAACTGCACGCCCTTGACCACCCGGCCGTCCTTGACGTCGAGGCAGGGGATAATGCGCCTGGTCAGCATGATTCGTCCTTCATGGTAATACTTCCCACGCTTCGACATCGCCTGGAACGGCAATGAACAGGGGATGAAGTTGCGGCGCGCTGTCGGCCTGCGCTTGCCAGCGGCCGTTGTCGCGTTGCTGCAGCTTGCGGCCCAGATGCCGCCACTCGTAGTCGAGTTGCCCGGCTGTGACCGGGATGGCCGGTGCCGGACCGGGGCAAAGAATTTTTCCAACGGCGAAGCGATAGCCGCGGCTCTCTGCCTCTTCCGCAACCGTCGCCAGATAGGCTCCGATGGCCATCAACGGATCGGGCTGGCTGCGAAAACGCTGCAGCTGAGGATGATGGCGATACCCCCTGGTCTTCCCTGCCAGCACCTTTTGCGCCAGCAGGCCCTCGCGCCACACCGCCAGCAAGCCCTGACGGTCGAGCAGCCGCGGATGGAGGGACCAGAGGCGCATCAGCCTCGTTTCGTCAAGGCTACCGCCTCGCGCAGGCTTAGCGACCCCGAGTAGATCGCCTTGCCGGTGATCACCCCGGCCACCCCGTATTGCTCGATGGCCAACAGATTCTCGATATCCTTCAGGCTGGAGACGCCGCCGGAGGCGATCACCGGGATATTGACGGCCTCGGCCAGTGCCCGGGTGGCCTCGAGGTTCGGTCCCTGCAACATGCCGTCGCGGGCGATGTCGGTGTAGATGATGGCCGTGACGCCATCGCCTTCAAACTTCTTCGCCAGTTCGACGGCGGTGACGTCGGTGACCTCGGCCCACCCCTGCACCGCGACCAGGCCGTTTTTCGCATCGATGCCGACCACGATCCGGCCGGGGAAGCGCCGGCAGGCCTCCGTCACCAACTGCGGATTGCGTTGCGCGGCGGTGCCGATGATCACCCTGGAGAGGCCGAGAGAGAGATAGGCTTCGATGGTCGCCAGGTCGCGAATGCCGCCGCCGAGCTGGGCAGGGATCTCGATCGCCTTGACAATCGCCTCGATGGCGGCACGGTTCTTCGGCACGCCGGCAAAGGCACCGTCGAGATCGACGATGTGCAGCAGTTCGCCCCCCTCGTCCTGCCAGCGGCGAGCGGTGGCGGCGGGGCTGTCGGAATAGACGGTGTCGCGCTCCATCAGCCCCTGTTCGAGGCGCACGCAGTTGCCGTCTTTAAGATCAATTGCAGGAATAACGATCATTTGAACCTCTTCAAAATGCGAATACAGAATTCAGGAGTCAGAATTCAGAATAAAACCTTCAACTTCGACCCACTTCGCCCGAAGGCTTCTAAATACTGTATTCTGACTTCTGTATTCCTGCCTAAAGTTCCCCAAAATTCCTCAGCATCTGCAGCCCCACCGCCTGGCTCTTTTCCGGGTGGAACTGGGTGGCCATGACATTGTCGTGCCAGATGCTCGAACAGAACGTCTGCCCGTAGCCGGTCTCGGTGGCGATGACCGCCGGGTCGTCGGGAACCACGAAATAGGAGTGGACGAAGTAGACGAAGCTGCCGGCGGGAATCCCTCGATAGAGCGGCGCGGCGCGGCGGATACCGATCCGGTTCCACCCCATGTGCGGCACCTTGAGGGATTCGCCCCCCTCCTGAACACCGTCGGGAAAGCGCACCACCTTCCCCGGGATGATGCCGAGCCCCTGGTGACGGCCAAACTCTTCGCTCTCGGTAAAGAGCAACTGCAAGCCGAGGCAGATCCCCAGGAACGGCTTGCCGGCCGCGACGTGGGCCTTGAGCGGCGCAACGAAGCCGCCGTCGGTAAGATTGCGCATGCAGTCGCGGAAGGCGCCGACACCGGGGAGCACCAACTTGTCAGCCTGGGCCACGGCGGCGGGATCGGCAGTCACCACCGCCATGCAACCGACCTGCTCAAAGGCCTTCTGCACGCTGCGCAGGTTCCCCATGCCGTAATCGATGATGACGATCCTGCTCACTCCAGCGCGCCTTTCGACGACAACACTCCCTGAATCCGCGGATCGAGCTGGGTCGCCTCGTCCAACGCCCTTGCCAGCGCCTTGAACACCGCCTCGACGATATGGTGCAGGTTGTCGCCGTAGGCCAGGTTGACGTGGAGGTTGGCGCCGGCGTGGTTGCAGAAGGCCGTGAAGAACTCCTGCACCAACTCCAGGTCGAAGCTGCCGACCTGGACCTTGGGGAGATCGACATGCCAGACCAGGAACGGCCGCCCGGAAAAATCCAGGACCACCGAGGCCAGCGCCTCGTGCATCGGCATGGTACCGCGCCCGTAGCGACGGATGCCGGTCTTGTCGCCAAGCGCCTGTTTGAACGCTTCGCCGAGGCAGATACCGACGTCCTCAACGGTGTGGTGGGCATCGACGTCAAGATCGCCCTTGGCGGCAATGGTCAGGTCGAAGAAGCCGTGGCGGGCGATCTGGGTCAGCATGTGGTCGAAGAACGCCACGCCGGTGGCGATCTCGTGGCGGCCGCTGCCATCGAGCGCCAGGCTGATCTGGATGGCGGTTTCCTTGGTGGTGCGGTCGATGCTTGCCGTACGGGTCATGACATCCTCCGAATAAGGAGTCTCGCTGAAATGGTTTGCTTCAGAACCTTAAGAAAAACCTTTGAACGGGACGCAGATCAAATCCGATGAACGCTGATTTTCTTTCAAATCCAGGTTTTTCAGCGTTAATCAGCGTCCTGAATTGTTGTTTGTCAGCTCTTCAACCGAATGCTCACCGACTTGGCGTGCGCTTCCAACCCCTCCAGTTCGGCGATGCGAACAATGGCCGGGCCAAGGCGTTGAAGCCCTTCCTTGCTGAAACTGACCAGGCTCGACTTCTTGACGAAATCGTCGAGGGAGAGCGGCGAGAAGAAACGCGCCGTGCCGCCGGTCGGCAGGGTATGGTTCGGCCCGGCCAGGTAGTCGCCGGCCGCCTCCGGGGTGTGATGGCCGAGGAAGACCGCGCCGGCGTGGCGAATCCGGGGCAGCAGCCCGAAGGGGTCGGCCACCGCCAGTTCCAGGTGCTCCGGGGCGAGACGGTTGGAGAACGCTGCCGCTTCCATCAGGTCGCGGGCGACGATGATTGCACCAAAGCTGGCCAGCGATTGGCGGGCAATCGTTTCACGCTTCAATTGACGCAACTGGTCAGCCA
Source organism: Desulfuromonadales bacterium (assembly GCA_023701265.1). GTDB lineage: Bacteria > Desulfobacterota > Desulfuromonadia > Desulfuromonadales > BM103 > VAUL01. The sequence goes on from JAMPXI010000045.1 coordinate 17,861, forward strand.
GCGCCGTCTCGACCTTGCGGCCGAACGACTCGTCGGTGGTGATCAGGATCGATGAGGCCAGTTCATCGTGCTCGGCCTGGGAGAGCAGATCGGCGGCGATGTGCGCCGGGTCGCCGCTGCCATCTGAGATCACCAGGACCTCGCTCGGTCCGGCGATCATGTCGATATCGACCTGGCCGAAAACCAGGCGCTTGGCGGTCGCCACATAAATGTTGCCGGGGCCGGTGATCTTGTCGACCCGCGGGATGGTGGCCGTGCCATAAGCCAGCGCGGCCACCGCCTGGGCGCCGCCGACCTTGAAGATCCGGTCGACGCCGGCAATGCGCGCAGCGGCCAGCACATGCGGGTTGGCCTCGCCCCCGGGCATCGGCACGACCATGATGACTTCGCCAACGCCGGCGACCTTGGCCGGCACCGCGTTCATCAGCACCGACGACGGGTAAGCCGCCTTGCCGCCGGGGACGTAGATACCGACCCGGTCCAGCGGCCGCACCATTTGCCCGACCAGCACATCGTTCTCGTCAGTAGAGAGCCAGGTTTCGGTCTTCTGTTTGCGATGGAAAGCGGCGATCCGCTCGGCAGCCAACTGCAGATCACACCGCGCCTGCGGATCCACAATGGCCATGGCCGCGTCGATCTCCGCAGTGGTGACTTCCAGAGTTGACGCCGTCAGGGTCAGGTGGTCGAAGCGTGCGGTATAGTCGCAGACCGCGGCATCGCCACGCTCGCGAACGTCGGCGATGATCGCCTTGACCGCGGCTTCGACTTCACCGGAGACTTCCTCGCCGCGCGCCACGATCTGCGCGAACATCTGGTCGAATTCGGGATCGTCGAAATGCAGGAACCGGATCATCCTCTCCTCCTTCCTCCACAGGTCAACTTGAAATGCGCGGCGCGGCCTCGACCACCTGCTCGAGCCCGGCAATGATTGCCGCGATTCGCCGGTGCTTGGTCTTGAGGCTGGCGCGGTTGACGATCAGGCGGCTGGTCACGTCGCAGATCGTCTCGACCTCGACCAGGCCGTTCTCGCGCAGGGTGCCGCCGGTCGAGACCAGGTCGACGATCCGCTCGGCCAGGCCGACCAGCGGCGCCAGCTCGATCGAGCCGTACAGCTTGATCACCTCGACCTGCACCCCTTTCGCCGCAAAATAACGCTCGGTGATGTTCGGGTACTTGGTGGCGATGCGGATATTCGACCAGCTGGCCGGATCATCCCCCTCACGCAGCGTTTTCGGTTCGGCAACCATCAGCCGGCAGTAGCCGAAACGCAGGTCGAGGGGTTCGTAGAGGTCACACCCCTGTTCGAGCAGGGTGTCCTTGCCGACCACGCCGAGATCGGCACAGCCGTGTTCGACATAGGTCGGCACGTCCTGGGCGCGCACCGCCATGAAGCGGGTGCGGTCGGCGGC
>JAMPXI010000046.1 GCA_023701265.1 Desulfuromonadales bacterium
CGTGCCCGATCGTCCCGATGTTTACGTGCGGCTTCTTCCGCTCAAATTTAGCCTTCGCCATCGCTGTCTCTCCTTCTTGCTAACGTTTGTGTGTGCCTGTTATTGGAGTCGTCTGCGCGTCCATCCCGCCAGCATCATCGACACCGGCGCCAAACGATCAATTGCTTGCCCGCTAGAGTGGCCCAACTGAAAATGGAGCCCACATCCGGACTCGAACCGGAGACCTCTTCCTTACCAAGGAAGTGCTCTACCTCCTGAGCTATGTGGGCTTTCAGACAACCTTTTAGCGGTTTACGTCAGGAACTGGAGCGGGAAACGGGACTCGAACCCGCGACCCTCAGCTTGGAAGGCTGACGCTCTAGCCAACTGAGCTACTCCCGCCCAAACCTATTCCTGATTTCTCCCGCCGTTAAAACCGGGTGGAGCTCGGTGCCGTCGCCTTTGCAGTCAACACGGTAAAAACCTCCTGCAATAGGCCGCCGACACTTTCTCCGGCAAGTAATTTGTCTGGTGGAGGGGGGAGGATTCGAACCTCCGAAGTCTACGACGGCAGATTTACAGTCTGCTCCCTTTGGCCGCTCGGGAACCCCTCCAGGGGATCTGCCTTGCTTTATTCCTGCTTTGGGAAATCGCTTCCCGGTAGCTCAATGGAGCTGGCGACAGGAATTGAACCCGCAACCTGCTGATTACAAATCAGCTGCTCTACCTGATTGAGCTACGCCAGCACAAGATTTGCCTTATACAACATGCCCTCAAAAATTGCAAGAGGGATTGGCAAAAAAAATTCAGCCGGAAAAACCCTTGACAATCATGACCGATATTGTTATATATAAACACGAAACAGAAACCCGTTTTGGGGTGCTCTTCCAACCTCCTGGGAGCACCCCTCTTTTTTTGCCTTGCGGCGCCACAATCGGGCGCTCTCGGCGTTGGCCGCGTCGGCGGCGCCTCGACGTACCTTTGGGTACGCCTGCGGCACCTTCTCCTCGCCGCCTTGCGATCATCCCGATTCTGTCACCGCAAAGTTGCGGTTGATGAAAAGCACCCATCTGCGGCGTTGCCTTCCGTCTCGTCGCTGCGACGTACCTTCCGGTACGCCTCACTCCTCAACGTTCAGTCGCCTGGCATCTGGGCACTTTTGATCAACCTCCAGCCTCACTTCAGCTGCCCTGAACGTCAAATCTGTTTGATCCACCCGAACCCGACTTACTTTTCGATCTTGCGGCAAACCGAATTATCTCGCTATCTCGTTTCTCATCTTTCGCTGCCTCACCACCTCGAACAACGCCACGGCGCTGGCGGAGGCGGCGTTGAGCGAAGCGACCTGACCGCCCATCGGGATGGACAAGAGGCCGTCGCACAACTGGCGGGTAAGTTTGCGCAACCCTTCCCCTTCGGCACCGATCACCAGGGCAACGTCGCCGGTCAAAGCTTCGGCGTAGAGAGGCTTGACATCGTCATCGCCGCTCAACCCGTAGATCCAGATGCCGGCTGCCTTGAGCTGTTCGATCGTTCGGCCGAGATTGGTCACCTGACAGATCGGCAGATGCTCGACGGCGCCAGCCGAGGTCTTGTCGACCACGCCGCTAACCGGGCAGCTGCGATCCTTCGGCACGACCACGCCATGGCAGCCGGCGGCATCGGCATTGCGCAGAATGGCGCCGAAGTTGTGTGGGTCGGTGATGCCGTCGAGGAGCAGCAGAAATGCCGGGCGGCCGGAATTGCGCCAGGCGGCGAGCAGGTCTTCCAGGTCACAGTAGGTGAACGGCTCAATGCTCAGTACCACCCCCTGGTGGTGAGGGTGACCGGCCAAGCGGTCGAGATCAGTCTTCTGGCGGCGGCGCACCGGCACACTGCGCTCGGCAGCGAGATCGAGCAGCTTTTGCACCCGGTCGTTGACCGTACCGTCTGTCACGAACAGTTCGAGGGGCTGCCGGCGACCCCGCAGTCCCTCGCGCACCGGATGGAACCCGTAGAGGATATCAGTCATGGAACCTTCAGCCCTGCAGCGCGCTGCGCATTTCGGCAACGATGCTTTCGGCGGCAGCAGCAGGATCGGCGGCCGCGGATATCGGCCGACCGATCACCAGGTAGTCGGCCCCGACACGAAGAGCCTCGGCGGGAGTCATGACCCGTTTCTGGTCATCCAGCGAGGCATCGGCCGGACGCACGCCGGGGGTGACAATGGCAAAATTCTGACCACAGGCCTGCCGGATCAAGCTGACTTCCTGGGGCGAGGCAACCACGCCGTCCATCCCCGCCTCCTGGGCCAGCCGGGCGAGACGGGGGACCATTTCGGTGACCGGCCGGTCGATGCCGATCGTTTGCAGGGTGGCATCGGTCGAGGAGGTCAGGATGGTCACGGCGATCAGCAGCGGCCGCTCCTTTGTTCCACGCGGGCAGGTTTTGTCGACCTCGGCGACCAGCCGGGCCATCATCTCCGCCCCCCCCAGTGCGTGGACGTTGAACATCCACACGCCGAGACGCAATGCCTCCACCCCGGCCATCGCCACGGTGTTGGGGATATCGTGATATTTAAGATCGAGGAAAACGTCGGCACCGCGGTCGCGCACCATCCGCACCACATCGGGACCGCAGCGGGTGAAGAGCTGCTTGCCGACCTTGAAGGCCCCGACCTTCCCGTGCAACCTGTCAACCCATAGCCTGGCGTCCTCGAAACTGTCGACATCGAGGGCGAAGATCAGCCGCCGCTGTGCATCATCCATTGTCCCGTCTCCCGATAACCGTCTGCACCCGCTGCGACACTTCCTGTACCCGCTTGATCAGTTCGGCGGAATCGGAAGCCCCCAGTTCACGGCGGGCGGCAATGCACTCCATGTAAACCAGTTCGCTCAACGCATCGGTCAGCAGGCGGATCTTGTCGCCCTCCTCCAACCCGGCCAGATTGGCCAGCACCCGCCCGCCGTCGACCGACCCGTCCTCGCACAGGCTGGCCTGGCGGAAGACATAGGAGAAGGGCTGCGGCAGATCGCGCAGGAAGCGACTGACCTCGTCGCGGAACTGTGGATTCTTGACCGAAACCACCCGGCACATGGCGGTCAGTACGCCGTTGAAGATGGCGATGATTTCGCCCAGATCCCCTTCGACCGCCACGGTGGGTGCCTCTTCCATGGTGATCACCCCACGGTCGATCAACTGGCTGAGCAGGCGCAGACCATCGAAATCGCCGGCGCCGCTGCGACGCAGCAGTTCGTGGGCATCGCAGACCCCGGCCTGGACCAGGGCCAGCATTTTCTGCGAGGTGCTGTCGAGATCGTTCGGCACCTTGCCGGTGGCGACCGGCACTGCATCGAGCGACTTGATCTTCTGCATGTACAGGGCGCGCTCGTCGAAGCGGCGCAGCCCTTCCATGATCAGATTCTGGGTGCTCATCGACAGGCTGACCACCAAATCCTCGGCAAGCGGCCGGGCGACAAAGGCAAAGGTTCCCTGCGAGAAGGCAAACAGATTGTAGATGATAGTCTCGACCTGACTGCGGGTCGCGGTCCATAGGTCCTTGGAGTTGATGATCCCGCGCTCGATCAGGATTTTGCCGAGCGGCGTCACGCTTCCGGCAAACTGGCGGGCTCCCTGCAGAACCTCGCGATCGAACTTGCCAAGTCCGTAGAGAATTTCACCGATCTCCTCTTCGGGAAAGGTGCTGGTCGCGTAGACGATCTCGCCGTTCTGGAAATACAGCACCTTGTCGCCGCCGCCGAGGGTGAAGTGCAACAGTCCGCTCTTGCGGAACATGTTGCAGAAGGAGAGTAGATCGACGATGCAAACTTCGCCCAATGTGCCTGACAGCATCACCCTGCCTTCTTCGTCCGCAGCCTCCAGGAGCAGATGGTGTTCCGACCAGGAGGCCAGACGCAGCGGGCGATCACCGATGGCACGGACGCCCGGTGCCGGGATGGTCAGCCGCCCGCCTTTTTCAATGTGGATCTCCTCAGCCATGCACCGCCTCCTGGGCACCCGCCGCGAGGGCTGCGCGCACCTGCGTGGCAATGCTTCCGGCCGCCTCGGCCAGCGGCAGCAGGCTGCGCGCCCCCGAGCGTCGTTCCTGCAGTTCCACAGCCGCTTCCTGCAGGGCTTTCGACCCGATCGTGACGCGCAGCGGCATGCCGAGCAGATCGGCATCGGCAAACTTGCTCCCGGCGCGTTCGTCGCGGTCGTCGAGCAGCACCTCGATGCCCTTTTCCTGCAGTTCGGCGTAGAGCCGCTCACCGGCAGCGCGCACCGCCTCATCCTTGGGATTGAGCAGAGTGATCAGCACCTGGAATGGCGCCAGCGGCATCGGCCAGATGACCCCCTTGTCGTCGTGGTTCTGCTCGATCGCCGCCGCCACGGTGCGGCCGACGCCGATCCCGTAGCAACCCATCACCAGGGTGCGCTCCTGCCCCTGGTCGTCAAGGACCGTGGCGCGCATTGATGCCGAATACTTGGTGCCGAGCTTGAAGACATGACCGACCTCGATGCCGCGCCACATCTCCATGATGCCATCGGCACAGCGTGGACAGGGGTCGCCGGCCCCGACGTTGCGGATGTCGGCAAAGCGCTCTACGGCAAAGTCGCGGCCGTGCACGGTATTGCGGAAATGCGCGTCACTGACATTGGCCCCGGTGATCCAGGGACCGCCGGACTGGATGGCCAGATCGGCGACCACGCGGATCTTCATCCCCACCGGGCCGAGATAGCCGACCGGCGCACCGGTGAGCTTCTCGATCTGCTCGTCGGTGGCCAGTTCCAGCACACTGCAGCCGAGCACATTCTTGAGTTTGATCGGATTGAGTTCATGGTCGCCGCGCAGCAGCGCCATGACCGGCGCACCGCTGTCGGTGATCAACACCAGCGCCTTGGCCGTCGCCGAGGCCGGCACGCCGAGGAATTCACTGACCTCGCTGATCGCCTTGCGGCCCGGGGTGGCGACCTGCTCAAGCGGCGGCGCCTCGTCGCAGCAGACCTGGGGCTGTGGCCGACACTCAGCTTTTTCGACGTTGGCCGCATATTCGCAGGCATGGCACGAAGCAATGGCATCCTCGCCGGATTCGGCCAGCACCATGAATTCGTGGGAGGAAGAGCCACCGATATTGCCGGTATCGGCCTCGACGGCGCGGAAGTTCAGACCGCAGCGGGCGAAGATCCGCCGGTAGGCCTGATACATCTTCTCGTAGGCAAGGTCGACCCCGGCCTGGTCAAGGTCGAAGGAGTAGGCATCCTTCATGATGAACTCGCGCCCGCGCATCAGGCCGAAGCGCGGGCGAATCTCGTCACGGAACTTGCTCTGGATCTGGTAGAGGTTCAAGGGGAGCTGCCGGTAGGAACGCACCGTGCCGCGCACCATTTCGGTGATGACTTCCTCGTGCGTCGGGCCCAGGCAGAAGTCGGTCTCCTTGCGGTCCTTGATGCGCAACAGCTCCTTGCCGTACTGCTGCCAGCGCCCGGACTCATCCCAGAGGTCGGCCGGCACCACCATCGGCATCAGCACTTCGATCGCTCCGGCACGGTTCATCTCTTCGCGGATGATGGCTTCCATCTTGCGGATCGCCCGCAGCCCAAGAGGGAGGTAGTCGTAAATGCCGGCGGCGACCTTGCGGATCATGCCGGCGCGCAACATCAGCTGGTGGCTGATGATCTCGGCATCGCCGGGGGTCTCTCTGAGAGTCGGCAGGAGGTATTGGCTGTAACGCATGGAGAACCTCGGAATGCAGCGGGATGAGTGCCCTGCAGCTGCGGGCGGAGAATGAACTTAGCCGATTTTCGGGGGGATTGCAACGGGGGAGACTAGCAACATCGGCAGTGCCGGGTGCAACACGCACTGCGTTTTCAACCAGCAAGACAGCGCTCGATCGCCGCATACAGGCTGGCGGTCTCGAAAGGTTTGACCAGAACGTCGTTCATCCCGGCTTCGAGGCATTCCTTGCGGACGGCACGATTGGCATGCGCGGTCAAACCGACAATGCCAACCCGCTTCCCCTTGCCGGCCTCTTGTCTGCGAATTTCCCGGGTCGCGTCCAATCCGTCCATATCCGGCATCTGCAGATCCATGATGATGAGATCAAAGTTTCCTGTCTGCCACTTTTGCACGGCGTCCCGACCGGTTCCCGCGGTGGTCGTCTGCCAGGGGCGACGCGACAGGATCATCAGGACCACCTCCCGGATCATCGGATTATCTTCCACCAGCAGGAGGTGCGCCTCGGGCGCATCCGTGGCCACAGGTCCGCCACTCGCCTGTGCCATGGCCTGTCCCGGCGATTGCGTGCTTTTCATGGGTAACGTGAAGGTAAAAGTGCTCCCCTGGCCGGGCCTGCTCCGGACTCCGATTCTCCCCCCCATCAGTTCAACCAGCCCCTTGGTAATGGCCAACCCCAGGCCGGTCCCGCCATGTCTGCGGGTCGAGGAGCTGTCCACCTGGCTGAACGTCTGGAAAATCGTCTCCTGCTTGTCCTCGGGGATACCAATGCCGGTGTCGCTGACGGCGAACTCCAGGGCGCTGTCATGGCGTTGCACGGCCACCCTCACCTCACCCGCATTGGTGAACTTGATGGCATTGCCGATCAGGTTGAGCAGGATCTGCCCGAGCCGGTACGGATCACCCACGATGTCTTGCGGAACCGACGGCGCCACCTCCAGCTCCAGGCGGAGATTTTTTTCCCGGGCCTTGACCGCCATCATGGTCAGGCTTTCCTGCAGACAATTGCGCACATTGAACCAGTCTGCATCAATCTCCAGGCGCCTGGCCTCGATCTTCGAAAAATCCAGGATTTCGTTTACCAGGACATACAACCGCTGCGACGCCTGTTCCGCCAGGTCAAGCAATTGCTGGTGCTCGGGGTTTCTGTCGACATGCTGAAGCTGTTCGATGGCGCTCATGAACACCGTCATCGGGGTGCGGATCTCATGGCTCATGCTGGCCAGAAACTCGCTCTTGGCCCGGCTGGCCTCTTCCGCGGCGCTCTTGGCTATTCTGAGTTCCGCCGCAAGCTCCCACAGGCTGGTAATGTCCTGGATCGACACCACACTCCCGATAATCCTGCCATTGTCATCACGCACCGGCGCGGCACTGTTATTGACAATCCGTTCCTTGCCGTCGAACCGTTGAATCCTGAGAACCTGCCCGAAGACCGTCTCGCCTTTGCGGACGGCCCTGGCGGAGGCCCATTCTTCCGGCTGCACCGGCTTCCCCGTATTCGCCCACCACGCCTTGTACTCATGGTAATCGTCGACCCCGCCGGTGACCGGTCGTCCGCCCCAGATCTCCTCATCAATCTGATTGGTGCGGACAATGCCGCCCTGCTCATCAGTGATGCAGATCCCCACCGGCAGAGCCTGAAACACCGCTTCCAGAAATTGCTGTTCGCGCTGCGTCGCTTGATGGGCGGCGCGAAGTTCTTCCTCCATCCGCTTGCGTTCGGAGATATCGTGAATGACCGCCACGGTCCGGACCGGCTTACCGGCGGCATTGCGCACCAGGTTGACCGTGACCATCACCCAGAACGCGTGGCCGGCTTTGTGAATGTAGCGCTTCTCAGTCTGGTAGGTTTGAACTTCGCCGCGAACGAAGCGGGAAAATTTTTCCCAATCCGCCTGCCGGTCTTCCGGATGGGTCAACTCGGAAAACGGCTTGTCGATCAATTCTGCCGGCAGGTAACCGAGCATTCCGGCAAAGACCTCGTTTACGCGCAGCAGCCGGCCGGTCGCCGGGTCGGCCTGCGCCATCCCCACGCTGGGCGATTCGAACATGGCACGGAACTGGTCGTCACTCTCGCGCAGGGCGGCTTCGTCCTGTTTGCGCTTGAGCGCCTGCACCATGGCGACCGACAGGGTGTTCAGGGCAAACAAGTCATCATTGCGGTAACCGCCGGCACGGTTCGCCAACCCAACCATGCCGATAACCTTGTCGTCATAGAAGAGGGGCACGCCAAGAAACGCCGTGAGGGGGGGATGGCCTTGCGGCAGGCCGATGCTGTCCGGGTGCGTTGCCGGGTCGTTGGTGAAGAACCCCTTGCCGTCGCGCAGCACGCGGCAGTAGATGCCATGGATCCGCAGCCCGGTCGGCAGAATCCGGTGCCCGGTCTGGTCCTCCATCCGGCAGGCATCCCAACCGGGGTTGCTGATGGCAATATCGAACAGCTGCCCCTGTTGGTCGACCAGACCGATAAAGCCGAATTTGCTTAGCGTCAGTTCTTCGGCGACGCTCAGGCAGACATTCCCCAGTTCCTCCTCGCTGTTGCAGACCAAGGCTTCCTGAAGAATCCGGTTGACGCCCTGCAGGATGCCGCGCGAAAGCGCCACAATGCCTTTACGCGGGGGTTGACCGATTGTTTCCATAGAAACTCCGCCAGTCAGCCAACCAGATAATTTCTCATCTGCAGGCATGCTTTAATGCACTCTAGCATCTATCCCCACATTCGCAACCGGCCGCCGGCCAGCAACCGACCTACTTGTCGCTTTCTCCCGCCAACCGTCTCGCCTCCTCCACCAGGGCCTCAGCCAACTTTTCCGCGGGAACCTTGCGCACGATCTCGCCCTTGCGAAACAGCAGCCCCTCCCCCTTGCCACCGGCAATGCCGACATCGGCCTCGCGCGCCTCGCCGGGGCCGTTGACCGCACAGCCCATCACCGCCACGGTGATTTTCCCCGGCAGGTCATGCAGGCGCCGCTCGACCTCCTCGGCCACCGGGATCAGGTCGATCTGGCAGCGCCCGCAGGTCGGGCAGGAAATAAACACCGGGCCGCGCTCGCGAAGTTCCAGGCTCTTGAGGATCTCCCAGCCGACCCTGACCTCCTCGATCGGGTCACCGGTCAGCGACACGCGCAGGGTGTCGCCGAGGCCGTCATAGAGCAGGGCACCGAGACCGACGGCACTCTTGATGGAGCCGGCCCAGGTAGTCCCAGCCTCGGTGATGCCGATGTGCAAAGGATAGTCAACCTGCTGCGCCAGCAATCGGTAGGCCATCACGGTGCGGCGGACATCGGACGCCTTGAGGCTGACCTTGATCTCGTGGTAGCCGAGTTCTTCCAGGATGCGGATGTGGCCGAGGGCGCTCTCCACCATCGCCTCGGCGGTGGGGTGACCGTGCTTCTCCATCAGGGCCTTTTCCAGCGAGCCGGCGTTGACGCCGATGCGGATCGGTACCTGCCGCTCGGCACAGGCGCGCACCACCTCCTCGACCTTCCAGCGCGCCCCGATGTTGCCGGGATTCAGGCGCAGCCCGTCGACACCGCCGGCAAGGGCAGTCAGTGCCAGTTGGTAGTCGAAGTGGATATCGGCGATCAGCGGGATGGGGCAGTCGCGGCGGATGGCCGCCAGGGCTTCGGCGGCCGCCTGGTCGGGAACCGCACAGCGCACGATCTCGCAACCGGCGTCGGCCAGGGCACGGATCTGGGCGAGGGTGGCGGGAACATTGCGGGTGTCGGTGTTGGTCATCGATTGCACCGAGACCGGGGCACCACCGCCGACGGGGACGGCGCCGACACGGATCTGTCGGGTGGGTCTGGACATAGGGTCCTCGCAGAAAGGTCAACGGATCGAATAACGGGGGAGTGTATGAATGGAAGCGGCGGCAAGTCAAGCCGCGCCACCTTGCCAGAGAGGGGCTTTCTTCGTATATTGACGAAATCAACGTCCGACAGGAACAGACATGAGCATTCTTGATTGCCGCGGCCAGCAGTGCCCGCAGCCCGTCGTGCAGGTACGTCGCCAGATGCAGGCGTCTCCCGAAGCCCCGCTACAGGTACTGGTCAGCGATCTGGCAGCCCGCGATAATATAAGTCGACTGGCCGCAGGCCTGGGCTACCGGGTCAAAGTCGAGCAGGTCGAGGGAGCGTTCCGGTTGAACCTGACGCCCGGCGAAAAGCCTGCCGGTGTTGCCGCCGTGGCCGTGAGCGGCCCAACGGTGGTGTTTGTTGCCGCCGACCAGATGGGAAGCGGCGATCCGGATCTCGGGCACATCCTGATGAAAAACTTTCTCTTCACCCTGGCGGAGAATAACACGGCCCCCGACCAGCTGCTCTTTGTCAACGCCGGCGCGAAACTGACCGTGCAGGGATCGGACGTGATCGAAGCGCTGCAGAAACTGGCGGACCTGGGCGCGGACATTGCGACCTGCGGGCTCTGCCTGGAGTTTTTCGGATTGAAGGAAGCTCTGGTGGTCGGGCGGGTGACCAACATGCTGGAAATTGCAACTTCATTGCAAACCGCCGGGCGCCTTGTCAGGCCATAGGCAGGGCGGCAGGGGAAACCTCAAAAGCTTGCACACGCAAGCAAAATAATCGTTATACCGGCGACAACTATTTTTCGTTTCTGCAACGCAGCTGCTGCAGGCTATAAAGAGACACGATCGTTGACAGCGAGGGAGCAGTTCGTAGTCTGGTGACGCGCCCGGTCTTCAAAACCGGTGGGGGGCGTATCCCGTCCCTGGTGAGTTCGATCCTCATCTGCTCCCGCCATCAACAATCCGCCATAATCCGACAGCACACAGAAAAACCCGCCATACAAGCGGGTTTTTGTTCTATGCGTGCATGATCAAATTCCCTGGCTGGCAGGCAAGCGGAACAACACCCTAATCGTCATGGCCGCGACCATGACCTTTCCCTTTCCCTTTACCTTTGCCTTTTCCTTTCGAGTACCGATCGTCCGGATGGTATCTTTCCCCCCGGTAGTGATCCCTGTCTCTCCGATAATCCCGGTATTCGGCGTCACGCCTATCGATGATATCCCGGTACCTGTACTTCATCAATCCCCGGGGGAGATGACCAGGTCTGACGTGGTACCACGGGCCATTGTAGTGGGGAGCGCCGTACCACACGCCGCCCCTGGGGGTGTAATAATAGTTGTCGATATAGAAGAGCCCGTAAGGAACCCCGACTGCCACATAAAAACCAAGGTCCCGCGGGGAGAGAAACAACGGCGGTTGTGAAACGTAAATGGGCGCTGGAGCAGGATCGCCCAGACGAAGGTGGATGTCGGCGCCGACCCTGACGTCACTTGACCAAGCTGACGGCACACCAAGCAACAAGAGAGTGCTGAGCAACAGGAGTATTCGTTTCATCTTTCAGCTCCTTTCTCTACGGGGTATTTGCAATTCGCGTGCTTACAACTGCCAGGGACATCGAATCCCTTTGTTCCTTTGACGATTATATTTGGGCTGGGTTTACACGCAAACGGATCAACTCAAGCGGCACCCGGCCCGGCCGCCCTCCCGGCCGCCCATCGACATCACCCTTCCCGTGTTTCCCCTGAATTGATTGCTCCCTCAAAAAAATCCCCACAGAGCAGGCGGCCTGTGGGGCAAGGATGCCCCACAGGAGGAGGGCGACTGTGGGGCGGGGGGCTGGTAGCGTATCAGCCAGGAACGTGTATAAGGGGGGGCGGCAATAGATTCGCTGCAACCCGTCGTTCCGGACCGTACTCTTCGGTGCAGACGCGACTCGTATGCTTGGCACGAATAGGATCCTTGCCAACCGTTACCCAACCGCTCGAGCGTTTGAACAGTAGCACGCGGTCGTAGTCGAGCATGATGTCAAGTACCTGGGGTGCCAGGTGGTGGCACGTACCGTCTCCAAGGATTACCTCGATAAAATACCTGCGATCGCTGTTCGGACTGAGCATCGGCGCCTCCGCTCGGCAGTCATTCCCGCATATTTTCAGTTATAAATGCCCGGCTCGGCTCTCTCAAGGTGGCTTTTGCTACTTTTATGGCAGGAATTGGCTACTTTCCCTGGTAGACTTTCTTCCGCCCTTCGTTCCAACCCACTGATTTGTCGCTTTTTTTCAACAGAAGTGGCTGGCAGGCCACACTTGCAGCCGGCCTGGTCAATCCCCATCAAGGATGCAAATGCCCGGAATCATTCGGGATGAAAATCCAACTCAACTGCTTTAGAAAAGGCATGCTCCTTGCTCTAAACGAATATCAAACCTATAAACCTTCGCTGCACGGCAACGAACACCCCCAGAGGACCCTATGTTTTCCTGCAAACGCTTGATCATACTGTTCGCCCTGCTCGGCCTGGCGCTTTCTCCAGCCCATGCCGATGAACTGCTCTCCTTCAAGGCCGGCTACCAGAAACTGAACCCCGACGGGGACTTTGCCGTAACCGGCGGCGGTCTGCTCGGATCGACCATCGACATGGATGACGACCTGGAATTTGATGACAGCGAGGACCTCAACCTGGAGGCGGCGCTGCAACTGGGTGATTTCCGCCTGTTTGCCGCCTATCTGCCGATCAACTTCTCCGGCGACGGCATCCTGAGGGAGACCGTAGACTTCGACGGCGAGACCTTTGTGGCCGGCAGTCACGTCAAGAGCGAAGTGGACATCGACATCTACGAAGCCGGCCTCGCCTGGTACCTGATCAATGTCGACGACCTGCCGGCAAGAGTGCAACTGGGTCCGGAACTGGCGGTCAAGTATGTCGATGCCAGCATCGACATGCGGGACGATAGCGGCCTGAGCAAGGCGGAATCGGTGGGGGCGCCTCTGCCCACGGTCGGACTGCGCGGACGGGTCGCCGTCGCGGACCTCCTCGGCGTGGTCGGTCGGGCCGGCTACATGGAGTACGACGGCAACAGTTTCCTCGACGTCGACGCCCAGGTCGAGTTTTCCCCCGTGCCGATGGTCGGCCTGTTCGCCGGCTATCGCTATCTCGATATCGACATCGACGAGGACGATTTCCTGATTGACGCCAGCTTCAAGGGCCCCTACGCCGGGGCGCTGATCCGCTTCTGACAGCCATTACCGAGAATCTCCGCGATCAACTGACAAGAATGGCCCACCCTGTCGCACAGGGTGGGCCATTCTTATTCAAAGGACCGGAGCACCCGCGGCAACAGGCAACCGCGGCTCAACCGGATCACTCATTACTGAGAAATCATCGAAATAGGGAACGATAGCTGGAGAATCAGCGCCAGGAAATGCGCACAAAACTGACCCCCTGGGGTGGGTCAAAATTGGCTTTAATCGGATATCAACTTGTCTTGCAGAGCGCCCTTCAGGGCAGGGGTCGGGTTCAACGCCAAGCCTTGCTCGGCGGCTTCACGGGCATCGGCTGAACGGCCGAGCGCAAGGTACACTTCAGCCAAGGTATCCCAGCACCGGGGATCCGCCGCGGCGATTGCCACTGACTGCTGCGCCCAGGAGAGGGCTTCCGCGGGGCGACGATCCTGAGTCAACACCCAAGCCAGATTGTTCATGACTTCCGCATCGACAGGGCTGAGCGCCAATGCCTCCCGATAAAACTCCGCAGCGGTCCGCCAATCCGACTGACGGGCGGCAACGTTACCGAGATTGACCAGCGGGCGCGACCAACGCTCATCAAGTTCCGCAGCCCGTCGGTACTCGCGCTCGGCGAGATCGAGTTCGCCACGCTGTTCATAAGCGACGCCCAAGTCGTTATGTTGGCGTGCATCCAGGGGGTCGTTTAGAACAATGATGCGCGGCAGAGTACAAGCCCACAGCGACAACACCCCCAACATCAGCCACCACCGTCGAATTCTCATTGTTCCAGATAAAGATAGAGCCGCCCCATCCCGGACCAGCGACGTTCAAATTCCGCCGCCGGCATGGTGTAGGTTTCGCCCTGACGCATGTGCATGAGAAATTCGCCTTCTCCCACCCCATACAGCACCACGTAATGGGGCCGGCGCCATAGCCCCCAGCCAAGGTCGATCGGCGCAAGCACCGGGTGACCAGCGCGAAGCAGCCGGCGCAGGTCATCCAGACTGCCCCGCCCGGAATTTGGCTTGGCACCCACTTCTACGGCGTACTTTTCCAGATCGGGAAGCAGCGCACCGCCGAGTCGGGGCTCGTAGACAACGGCATCGATAGCTGCAGGGTTTACGACAATACCGGCATGTCCGAGCAGGCTGGCCAAAGCTACGCCGGCACAGTCATCGCCTCGCTCTTGCGCCTGGAACTCCGGGACGCCGGGAATGACCAACCATCCCGGCGAGGGAGCCGACCGGCCAGCCATCGAGCAACCGCCCAACATGACGATTGCGGTCAGCCGGCAGAGCCACAACCACATCACTTGACGATGATCTGCTTGTCGGACAGCTTAAGTATCACGATGACCAGCAGGATGATGACCAACACGGTAACAACCACACCAAGCCCGTCTCCCCCCTCGGCCAGAGTATCCGCAGCACTGGCGAGTTGATGGAGTTGAGCATCTGACATGGTCTGCAGCTTCAGTTGCACTTCATCCTTGCTAAACCCGTAATCGGCAAGGCGTTGGGCGACCATCTCGTGCTCAAGTGCCTGTCGAACCGTTTCGAGCTCCACAACTCGCTGGGACACGACTTGACTGCCGGATAGTTGGCTTTCGATCAAGGCAGCTCGGGCTGGCGGCGGCGAAATCGAGAACACGGCAAAAGCAAGAAGGATCGACCAGATGATGCGCGGGTTAAGAATCCACCGGAATGAAGAGTTCATTTGCTGTCTCCTTCGACTATCTTCCGTTGTAATATTAACTTGTCACTCCTCGTCGCCGTTGCAACGGGCAATACCGACTCGACCACTCTATTGAAGCCTCATTTTTCAGCTCTCTTCTGCGGGCTTGCCCCGTTTTAGATATTGTAGCACTGAAACCGACCCTGGGCATCAATCCGGGCGGGTAACTAGTCCCCTCGCTCTTGCCAACGACCCCGCGTGGGCTCTCGCAGGTCCTCTCGCTCCCGCGATTTTTGTTCCTGTCCACGCGCCCCCGGGGTCAATTTCTCACGCTCACGCTGCGTATCCCCGGACCGAGGTCTCTGCTCCTGAACTGCCGGCCCTCGCTGCGGAGGAGGTGCCTGGGCCGGAGCAACTCTCTGCGGGGCTTCGACACCCCTGTCCCGCGACCCCTGACCCTGATCACGTGACCTTGGTGCTAACTGCTCGCGCTCACGTTGTGCCTCCCCGGGAGGAGATCTCCGCTCCCGCATTTCCGGCACGTTCTCCCGAGGGGCCCCCTGGGCGGGAGCCGGTCTCTGGCGGTTTTCGACACCTTTGCGCGGCTCCGCGACTGGAGCGACCGACCTGCCTTTTTCAAGCGGCGTTGGCGTTGAATAGCGGGGATCCGACTGCCTTGGGCTTCTCAGAGGCGACTCATCGTGACCATTCCGCTGGGCAGGTGCGGGAGCTCTTCGCTCCAGCTGCGGCTGAATGCGCTCGCGAACGATTGTGTCACGCGGCTGATAACGGTAGTGCCTGTCGCGAAGTTCCTGTTGCTGCTCCCGGCGGGGATATCTGTCTCCTGAATACTCCCGCTGGTAGACGGGCAGCGGCGCGGGCGGCGGAACAGAGTCGCGCTCCCAGCGGTCCCACCCGCTGTGCCGCCGCTCCCAATCATGGCCCCAGTGCTCACCCCAGCGGGGCGGCCGATGTTGATACCATCGGCGAAAGTGCGCAGGCGCCCGCATGTAGTAGTAAACAGGGATACGCAGGATGAACAGCGGCACGAACTCCGGTTCCACATACCACCAGGGCCCATCGAACCAGTCGCTCGCATACCATTGATCGTCCTGGTAAACCCAGTACATGCCATCATAAAAGAAATAGTTGGCATGGATCCTTGGCGCGTAATAGACCGGGTACCCTGGTACCCTTACCAGTTCCGGATAGAATGGCAGGTTGATCCCGATACTCACATGCGGAAGCCCGATGCCGATACTCACGCTAACTTCAGCTTTGGCGGGCAACACCATGCACGACAATAGACCCAACACAACGAGTCCGCAGCGTATCTTCCGCATATTGTCCTCCATTGCGACAAACAGGGCAGTAATTCTCCTCAATCTATATTTTCCCGTATTAATTCTATCTCGCGCAGGTGAACTTCGCAATGTCACCTGAGGAAAAACCGCGACTCCCTTGCGATGACGAGGAACCCGCGGCACGACATTGCCGAAAATTTGCGACAAAAGGAGTGATCCCGGGCAGGATGCTGCTGGGTGGGCAGACGTCTTCGCTCATCCGGCACTGCAGCCACAATCGCCTCTGCAGTAATTCCGAGCGGTTGTTGCTTCATTCAAAAGCGCCGGTTCGAGACAGGTGCTCGCCGGTGTTTCCTCGTGCGGCGACGGCCCTCCCGCCGAAGCGGGCGCTCAGGCCATGGCCGGCGGACGTTCCTAGGCCTTTTCGACAGCCGCCGGCACCGGTCCGGCCTCGATATTCAGGGTACCGAAGCGCTGCTCGTACTGGCCAACCACATTGCTGATGAGGATCAACAACCGCTTGGCGGCATAGGGGTTGAGGATGATGCGGTCGCTGAGCTCCACCGTCAACTCCTTCTGCCCGGCACTCCAGCCCTGATTGGTACCAAACAACAGCGTGACTTCTTCGCGGGTGCTGGTCACGTTGCAGACATTGGCATAAGTCGTCTTCAGTTTAGTATCATCCCAATTGATCTTCGGAAGCGCCCCCGCCGCTTTTTCGTCTACTGCCTTGATCATTGTAAAACCTCCCTGGAATAGTAGTTACCGCCAGCGATCAGACACTGGCAAAAAGCATAGCGCAGATATCCCTCCTCGCAAGGCAAATGGCTTGAAAATCAACAAATTGACCCTGATCTCCGACGCACACTTCCGCCAGCTAGGATGGCTCCTCCTCGTGCCGATCCGTCGACGGCGCTACGCCGCGCTGCCCGGCCCGTCCGTCGGTCCAGTTCCGCACCGTCCCTTGCAGCAGGTCGTGGAAGGCTCCCTGACCTTCATCAAACACCAGCGTTTCATTTGCGGCCATGGAGACGGTCTTGCCCGGAGCTGCCACGGTCGCGGCTTTTTTCGGCAAAATCCGGGTGCCAGCATCAAGATCATCGTCCATCACCGACCAGGACGCGTCATGATCGAAGCCGAGCAGATGCCCCATCTCATGGGTCAGCACCGTGAGCAGATCCATGTGCCCGGCCGCCGCGCTTTGCTTCGTCGCCGTGAAGGTGTCGTGACCCACCCCCTGGCCATGGCCGCCGCGGAGGAGGAATTCGGCACTGTCTTCCGGTGTTGCATCGACAAACCAGCCGTAGCCGGCACCATCCAGGTCGACCTGGATGGTGCTGCCCACGGTTTGACCGAGGAGCAGTCCGTTGAGATCAGCTGCGGCGACCGTAACGCCATCGAGCGCGGTCATGGCCTCAGCGCCGAGAACGTTCTGCCAGTAGGCCTTGGCTGCATCGACAAGTTCGGTCGGCACCGCACTGATGGCGTCAGCCGGCTCGGTTGTGGCCGGGGCCGCAGCGGCCGCCATCAGGGCCGCAGCAGGTACCGCCTGTGCAAACGCCGGATCGTCGGTCTTGACGGTGAATGTGTTGAAGGAAGCCGGCCCGTCCATGGCAAACAGGCCGAAGCTGCCGTCGGTCACCACGGAGTTATAGACATGGCTGAGCGCGGCCACGCCATTGACCAAAACGCTAGCCGTGGTCCCCTTCAAGGTGACCGACATGGTCACCTCGCCGGTAAGCAGCCTGGTGACTGCATTATCGACCACCCAACCATCCCTCGCCGTGTAATGACCGATCAGAATCTGGTTGGTGGCCCTGGAATAGGCAGCCCATTTGAAGTCGTCCACGTCATACTGGTCAAAAACGATGCCGCCGGTCGCTTTGGTAGCGAACTTCGTTTCTAGCTGCAGAAGATAGGCCGGCCCGATCGTGAGATCGCCCCCGGCCAGGGCCAGAGATTCACCGGTCGCCGGGGTGCCGACGTAATACCCTTTGGCAAGCGACCAGGTGCCGGTTTCATCTGACAACAGTACAGGGGCTGTCGAGAAATCATCAGTCCGGGTGAGAGTGATCGCCGGCGGCAGAACCCGCAGACTGACGTTGTCGATCGAGGCCTTGGCATTGTCGGCACCGAGCCCGACCATCCCTTCGCTGATATTGTGGGCGAGGCCGTAAACATCGAGGTGCGGTGCAAAGCTGTAGCTGAGCGTGAGGCCATTATTGACCATGATGGTTGCCGTGGTGCCATTCAGAGCCACCAGCAGATTGTAGTTGGTCCCTGCCTTGACCAGCATGTTGATGGAGGTCAACACTTGCCAGCCCTCGGCAGTGCGCTGGCCGATCTCGATCTTGTTGGTCGAGGAGTTGAGCCCGGCGAACTTGAAATCGTCCGGTCCATAGTAGTCGAAGACGATGTAGGCGTTGGCCTTGTAGCCGGCAATCGGTTTCACCGGGTTGACCGTGGCCGTGAGTTCAAAATAGCTCGGCACAACCTGATCGTGATACCAGACGCTGACTGCATCGGTGCCGAGGACTGCCGGCTCCACGTAAAAGACACCGGACTTCAGCGACCATTTGCCGCTGTCGGCGACGAAGCCCTGAGTGGTGCCGTCGTTGAAGGTGGCGCTGCGCAGCACGTCACGCGCCCCGCCCGGGATGTTGCCGGCCTGCGGGTCGGCCGGTGCCCCGGTCTGATCCTGCCAGGCAAAGTCCTTCTGCAGGACCAGCCCCATTTCGGCGTCCGGTTCGCCGTTGCGCAGCGGATCGGCGCCGGTATCCGCAGGCCGGGTCGGGTCGGCGCCGTCGCCAGCCGACAGGGCGTAGAGGAATTCCGGCAGGAACGGCTGCAGGGTGCGGCTGACCGAGGCTTGGCCGAACGGTGCGTACGGCACCAGGTAGCTGTTGTACTCGCCCACCCAGTCGATCAACCGGTCGCCGCCGGTGTTGCCGATCAACACGTCGCGGCCGGCACCACCATAAGCGCGGTCTTCGTAGTAGGGATGGGTATCGGTGAAGTCGTTGAGTTGGTTGACATCAGCATGGCCGTCATGGTCATCGTCGGCGTTGAGCAGGTCGTTCCCCCAGCCGCCGTAGAGATTGTCGCGGCCGGTACCGCCCACCAACCAGTCGTTGCCAAGGTCGCCGAAGATGGCATCCTTGCCATCGTCATTGACCGCCGGATAACTTTCGGTCTGCTGACCGGTGGCCTTCGGCACCGTGCCGGCATCCCGCACCACCCCTTCGCTCTCGTCGAAGTTGAGCAGGAATTCAACCCACGCCGTGGCTTCCGGCTGCCCCCTGTAGGCCGACCCGATCGGCACATTGGTCGTATCAGTGGTCGCCGAGACCAACAGGATGGTATTCCTCGGGAAATATTCGTTGTAGAGGGCAAATTCGCCTGCCCGGTAGCGGTTGTTGAGGTGCTGCCCGTCGATATCCTCCGGGTTGAAGGCCAGCACGTCACCGGGGATGACCTCAACCTCGGTAATGCCCGGTTCGATGGTTGCGGCATCCAGATCGACTGCGTCATAGCCGAGATCGAGCAC
>JAMPXI010000047.1 GCA_023701265.1 Desulfuromonadales bacterium
AGGGGCATTCGCAGGGTAGCTATGTTCGGAAAGGATAACCGCTGAAAGCATCTAAGCGGGAAGCCCCCCTCAAGACTAGATCTCCCCGGGAGCAATCCCCTGAAGGTCCGTCGTAGACGACGACGTTGATAGGCCGGCGGTGTAAGCATGGTAACATGCTCAGCTAACCGGTACTAATAGGCCGTGAGGCTTGACCATAAAAAGTTTACGTGAAGATGGGGGAGGTTATCCTCCCCCTCCCTTCCAGCGAACAGAATAGCCTGAAGTCATCATGTCCTGGCAATTGTCTAAAGCTCTTTCACTTTTCGGTGGCTATAGCGTAGGGGTCACACCTGTTCCCATCTCGAACACAGAAGTTAAGCCCTACAGCGCCAATGATACTGCACGGGTGACCATGTGGGAAAGTAGGACGCCGCCGAAATTAAACACGAAGGCCCACCTCTTAGGAGGTGGGCCTTTTCTTTTTTACAGGCTGTATCGATGGCCGTACCTTCGTTTTGACCTGGATTCCCCTACTTCTTTACCTCGATGCCATAACCCTTGATTTTGCGATGCAAATTGGACCGCTCCATCTCAATAGCTTCCGCAGTTCGTGAAACATTCCAATCATTCTCTTCAAGTTTGCGCAGCAGAAACTCCTTCTCAAATTCCTCACGCGCCTCGCGGAACGTGTCGGCAGCTATTGCGGATGCGTCGCTTGATAGCTGTTGGCCAGCCGCCACTTGTTGCTGCGACGTAATGGACTGCGGCAGTTGGGCGCGGGTTATGATTCTGCCCTGAATCATGATGACCAGCCGTTCAATCAGGTTTTTCAACTCGCGGACGTTTCCTGGCCATGAATAGCGAACCAGTGCCCCCATCGCCTCGTCATCGAGAGACTTGATTTCCCGGCCTTCCTTTTTACTGAAGTAAGCCAGGAAGTGATTGGCCAGAAGTGGAATATCTTCTTGCCGGGCCCTGAGGGGCGGGACATGAAACGGGATGACGTTTAGTCGGTAGTACAGATCTTCACGGAATGCTCCAGCCGCAATCTGGTTCGGCAGATCCTTGTTGGTGGCGGCAATCACCCGGACATCGACCTCGATGGTCCGATTGCCTCCGACCCTCTCAAATTTACTCTCCTGGAGAATGCGCAGAACTTTGGCCTGGGTTTTCAGGCTCATGTCGCCTATCTCGTCGAGAAAAAGGGTCCCTTCACTGGCCAGGTCGAATTTTCCCCGCCGTTGGGCGGTGGCCCCGGTGAAAGAACCCTTTTCATGACCGAACAGTTCAGATTCGATCAGGTCTTCAGGGATGGCCGCACAGTTGACTTCAATAAAAGGCTTGTCGTTGCGCTGTGACAGTGTATGGATGGCACGGGCGACCAACTCCTTGCCGGTGCCGTTCTCCCCGGTAATCAGCGCCCAGCCTGAGGTCGGTGCAACAATCTCGATCTGTTTCTTCAGCTCGATGATCGTAGGACTGGTGCCGATCATCTCGTGCTCTTTGGCGATTTTGGCTTTGAGCTCGCGGTTTTCTTCCACCAATCTGGTGAGTTTCAGGGCGTTTTGAATGATGAGCAGCAGTTTTTCAAGCGACAGAGGCTTTTCAATGAAATCATGCGCCCCGAGTTTTGTGGCCTTGACTGCGGTTTCGATGGTGCCGTGCCCGCTCATCATGATCACCAATTGATCGGGCTGATGATCACGGATTTTTGTTAGTGTCTCCAACCCATCCATTCCTGGCATCCAGATGTCGAGCAGGATCAGATCGGGTTTTTCTTCGCGCAACCGGGAGAGAGCTTCTTCGCCGTTGGCTGCAGTCACTGGTATGAATCCTTCATCCTGAAGGATCCCGGTCAAACTGTCGCGAATGCTTTGTTCGTCATCGACTATCAGGATGCTGTGCATGTTTCCTCGTTATGGGCTGAGTGCAATCAGACTTTCTGGATTTCGCCGGCAACCGGGAGTTCGACAATAAACCGGGTGCCGTGCGGTGCGTTGTCGCGGACCCTGATATAGCCGTTATGGTCGGAGACGATGGTTGAAACGATCGCCAGGCCAAGCCCGGTGCCACTCTTCTTTGTTGAAAAATAAGGTTCGAAAAGCCGTGGCTTGTCCTCTTCAGGAATGCCGCTGCCATTGTCGCTGACCGTCAGGGTCGCCAATTGCAATGGCTGGCTGTAACTGGTGGCCAGTTCGATCGAGCCACCCGGCCCGACGGCGGCGACGGCATTGTCAATCAGGTTGATAATGACGCGCTTGATCTGTTCGCGATCGAGACTGAATTTTGGCAGGGTCTCGTCGGGGTGGATGCTGAAACTGATGTCACGATGCCCTTCTTGAAACAGGACCAACGCTTCGGCAACGACTTCATTGAGACTGTTGACGGTCGGGTTGCTGGCCGGCATGCGGGCGAAGTTTGAAAATTCATTGACCAGGGTCTTGAGCTCTTCGACCTGCTTGATGATCATCCGGGTACATTCATTGAAAACCGGGTCGTCCGCGCCAAGGCTCCCCTGATAACGGCGGCGCAGGCGCTGGGCGGAGAGCTGAATAGGCGTCAGCGGGTTCTTGATCTCGTGGGCGATGCGTTTGGCCACTTCGCGCCAGGCGGCCATACGTTGGGCCTTGAGTAACTCGGTCAGGTCGTCGAACACCACGACCGTGCCCATGAACTCCTGATTGTCGTCCTTGAGCGTGGTGACATTGACCAGAAGCGTTAATCGACTGTCGGCAAGGTTGATGTTGATCTGACGTCGGATCGTATCCTTCCCCGAGCCGATCAGGTCGCGCAGCAGATCGCGGACCACCGGAAGGTGATCGGGGTCGAGCACTTCACGAAAGTTTTTCCCTATAATGCGTGCGGGATCCATCCGCAGAAGTTTTTCCGCAAATTTGTTGATGGTGGTAATGACCCCTTGACTGTTGATGGAAATGACGCCGGCAGTGACGTTGGCCAGAACCGTTTCCATGTAGCGGCGACGTTGTTCCAGTTCCTGGTTGGAGGTTTGCAACTCAAGGTTCGCCTGACGAATGGTATGCTGGCTTTGGCGCAGGTCCGTGGTCATCTTGTTAAAGGAGTCGACCAGACTGCCGATCTCGTCATTGCTGCCGCGGTTGATGGTCACGTCGAGATCGCCGTCCGCGACCTTGTTGGTAGCCTCAGCCAGTTCCTTGAGCGGTTCGGTAATTCCCTTGGCAAGGTAAAAGCCGGCCCAGGTTGCCAGAAAGATGATCACCAGTGAAATCAGCAGCAGGGAAAGCACATATCCGACCTGAATCCGCCCCTTGAGAAGCTTGGCGTTACGGTATTGTTCGAAGGAAAGGTTGATCTCCTTGATCTTGTTCACCAGCGAGTAAGGAACGTAATAGTTCACGACCACAGCACCGACCACATCTTCCGGGTTCCAGTTGGAGTAGATGGGCACGATGCCGCGGATCAGGTCGGCTTTGCCGATCGGGCTGATACGGGTAAAGCGATTCCCTTGCAGCGCTTCGCGGATGATGTCCGAGCCGGGGTCGGTGAATTCCGCCGGAGGGACCTCGGGGTTGAGCGCGCGCACCAGTTCTTCGTTGGTGGATGAAAAAACTTCGACCACGCCGAGATTGTATTCACGTTGTTTTTGATGAATCAGGTTGGTCAGGGCGGGGAGATTCTCCTCGTTGAGGAGCTTTTGCTCCTTGATGAATTGAGAGATCTGTTCCGCATAGTAAAGCGCATTACTCGCCGAATTCTTGTAATAGGTCTGGGCGACCTCCAGGGATTCCTCGATCGCTTCCTCGATCTGCCGGTTGAACCAGTTTTCGATGGAACTGGTGATCAGCCCCGCGGAGACCAGGAAGAGCAGCAGTGTCGGCACCAGTGACAGGGCAACAAAAGCCAGAACCAGTTTGCTGCGCAATTTAGCGCCAGGGACCCCGCCCCGCCGCTCCATCCACAGTTTGAATATATTTCGGAAAACAAAGAACAGGCAGATGATGATCAATAGCAGGTTGAAATTGATCAATGCCAGAACAAGAACGTTTCCGGAAAGCGGGATCTCCGTAGTGAGGCTGAAAAGCTTGGGCTGATAGCGTAGCGAGAGGAAAACCAGGATAACCAGCACAATAACGACAAACCATTCCCGCCGACGTTTGCGGGACTCGGCCTGGGGGGGGGCGGTTGTTTTTTCGAGATGGTTGGATGTTGTCATGGCAGACCACTTAGGTCTGGCCATTCTAGGGGGAATGCGGGGGCTTTGCAAGCCGGCAACGAAAAAAGCGCAATGAAAAGGGCAGCCTTTCCGGCTGCCCTACAAGATTGCATAGTGTTTGGTCGATCAGGCTCGGGAGAGGGCCAATTCCGGGGAAAACGCTGGCAGCGGTGTCTGCAGGGCTTCCATCAGGTCTTCTTCCGAGAACTCGATCAGTTGCCAGCAATGCGGGTTCGCCAGGATCTTTTCGACGAGCCGGTGGTTGATGTCATGTCCGGCCTTGTAGGCACGGACATGCCCAAGGATCGGATAGCCCACCAGGCTGAGGTCGCCAACCGCATCAAGAATCTTGTGGCGAACAAATTCATCGGGGAACCGCAGCCCCTCGGGGTTGAGAATTCGCTCGTCATCAATGACGATGGCATTCTCCAGGGAGCCCCCGCGTGCCAGTCCGGCCGCCTTGAGCCGCTCGACGTCCCGTAGGAAGCCGAAGGTACGAGCCGGTGCCAACTCCCGGCGAAAACTCTCCGCCGTCACTTTGACCGAACGCTGCTGCAAGGCAACGCAGGGATGTTCGAAAGCGATATCGTAGGTCATCCGGAAAAACCGCGAAGGGATGATGTTCACCCGTTTATCGCCGTCGGTCACGGTAACTGGCTGGCGGATCGCCAGGTAAACCCGGCTTTTTGAAAGCTTGCGCAGGCCGGCTGCTTCGATGATCGAAGCGAAAGGCGCGGCGCTGCCATCCATAACCGGAACTTCCGGGCCGTCGATATCGATATGCAGGTTGTCAATGCCGTATGACGCCAATGCGGCAAGCAGGTGCTCGACGGTTGAGATCCGCACGTCGCCACGGCCGAGAACCGTCGCCAGTCGGGTGTCAACCACGTTTTCGGAGCGAGCGGCAATGCTGACCGTCTGCGATCCGATATTGCGGTGGAAAATGATCCCGGTTCCGGCTTCGGCTGGCCGCAGGGTCATGTTGATGAGTGATCCAGAGTGCAGGCCGATGCCGGAAATTGCCACGGTTTTGTCAATTGTGCACTGGCAGATCATGTTCTTCAAGCTTTCTTAAAGGGGTGTTGAATGTTATGCACCATTTAAGAATGCAAGGGGCGGGCCAACTTGTTTGCGTCTATAACTAATTAGAAATACTGGTTTTTATTCTTTGAGCGAAGGTGGGGGGGAGGGTTTGGCTGTGTATGTGCACACCGGGTGTGGCGCACATACCACACCCGGTCAGAGCCGGCCTGAGCGGAGAATGCCGATAGCCAGCCAGAGACCGAGAAAGCCGGCGACGGAATAGCCAAGGAAGCCAAGCACTGGAAATCCGAACATGAGTGGTCCCTTGTCGGTCTGCATGATCAGTGACGAACCGACTATCAGGGCGCCAATCACCACCGCAAACGATATGCGGTTGCTGGAGCGGTCCAGGTCGGTCACGAGTTTATCCAGGCCACGATGTTCAAGGTCGATCTTGAACTGATTGCGATTGAGCCGGTTAAGGAATTCCTTGATATCGCGGGGCAGGTTCTTGATCAGCGAACTGTAGGCTTGGGCGATGCGAAACACTTCGCGAGAAATGCTCCCCGGATTGAGGCGTTCACGGACCAGCTGCTCGATGTAGGGGCGCATATAATCGATCATGTTGAATTCAGGGTCGAGTTGCCGCCCCAATCCTTCCATGGCGATCAACGATTTGGCCAGCAACATGAAGTCGGCCGGAAAGCGGATGCGATGATGAGTCAGAATCTCAATGAAGTCGGTCAACAGTCGTCCGACCCGCAGGTCCTGGAGCAGAATGTCGTAGTAATCTTCGATGAACTCATGCAGATCGCGGCGCAGGCTTTTCAGGTCGGCATCGTCGGTCAACTCTCCGGAATAGAGGAGTTGGGCTATGATCCTTTCCACGTCGCGTTGCAGCAGGGCTTCCAGAAGTTCGATCAGCTGCTGCTTCAGTTCCGGACTCAATCGACCGACGATGCCGTAGTCGAGCAGGCAAAGAACATGGTCGGGGAGAACGAATATATTCCCCGGATGCGGGTCGCCATGAAAAACCCCATGGTCGAGAACCTGCTTGAGAAATGAGGTGGCGCCGCGCCGGGCAAGTTCCTTCAGATCAAAGCCGCGGGCCGTCAGTTCGCCGAATTCAGTGATTTTGATGCCGTCGATGAATTCAAGGGTCAGGACGGTTTCTCCCGAGTACTCCCAGTAGACTTTCGGGACGTAAATGGTTGGATCACCGGTAAAGTTGGTGGCGAACCGCTCGATGGTATGTCCCTCCCGGTTGAAGTCCATTTCCCGGCGGATGGTGCGACGGAACTCCTTGACCAAGCCGACCGGATCGTAGATGGCCACCGCCGGCACATGCTGTTCGATCAGATGGGCCAGACCCATCATGATGTCGATATCGGTCTCAACTGTTCTGGCGATGCCGGGCCGCTGCACCTTGAAGACCACTTCCTCGCCGCTGTGCAGCCGGCCGCGATGAACCTGGGCGATTGACGCAGCGGCCAGCGGCTCGGCAATGAATTCGCTACAGATTTCCTCGATCGATCGTCCCAGTTGGCGCTGTATCTGCCGCGTGATCTCCTCGACGGGGTGGGCGGGAACTTCATCCTGGAGCTTGCGGAATTCATCGGTGTACGATCGCGGCAGAACGTCTGGACGGGTGGAGAGCAGTTGCCCGAGCTTGATAAAGGTCGGACCAAGTTCCTCCATGGCCATGCGCAGGCGCTGCGGTTGGCTGAGTCGCTGCAGGTCACGTTCGGTGCGACGGGTGACGATCCGTTTGCCGACCTCAAGGTAGAAATCAAGGTTGAGCTGTTCGACAAAATGCCCGAAGCCGTACTTGATCAGGACGCCCAGGATGGCCCGGTAGCGCCTGATGGTGCGCAGGTTGCGATTGAAGCTCAGGAACGAAATCATGGGAAAGGGCGGTGTTTCAGTCTGCCTTTGCTTCCTTCAGCCGTTTCTCCAGTTGAGCGACTTTCTTTTTCAGCTTGTCGAACTCGTCCTGCGTCACGACACCCATCCGGCCACAGGCCTTCTTGACTTCCTCCTGCGCCAGGTTTTCCAGCTTTTCCTGATTCTGCTTGGCCATGTCCTGCACCTTGCCGAGAAACGCTTTCCCTTCCTCTTCTGTCACATTGAACTTTTGCCGTAGTTCCTGGATGAGTTCCTCGGCTTTTTTCTGACTGAGGGTTGCTGCGCCGAGAGCGGTGAGCAGGGTCTTCTCCAGCAGGTTAGTCATGGCGGCCTCCGGTTTGATTGATAAGGTCTGGAAATAAATGGGCTTTGCATCATATTAACAGATGCTTCCAAGGTTTCAATGGCGCGCTGCCAATTGCCGGATTTTCGGGAGCGCCGTTCGTGCGGCCACTTCTCCCGCGGCGATGATTTCCGCGGCACGATGAAACTCCAGCAGGGTGATGCCGGGGCACTTCGGCCGAATGATCAGGTCGTGATGATTCTCTGCCAGCCGCAGGGCATTGATCTGGTTTTCCATGATCGCCACGCTTTGGGCGCAGACCCGGAAGATCCCGGGCACCTTCCGGCCATTCGTCTCGACCGGTACTTCGGGAAGATGTTCTGAACCGAACAGGCGACGGAAAAGCTGCTCGATTCCCGCGGCGGAGAGCAGATCATGATGGCCCTGCTCCGCGCTTGTCCTGTTGCGGGGCATGAACGCCTCGGGTGTCTGCTTGTCGACATCGGGAATCGTGCAGATACCGATGACCCGGTCGGCGCCAAGGTGTCGTACCACATCGGCCGGTACCGGGTTGCACAGCCCGCCATCGACAAGAAAACGGTCGCCAAAGCGGACCGGCGGGAAAATCCCGGGGAAGGCCAATGCCGCACGCAGCGCTTCAAGCAGGTCGCCTTTGCGGATAATCAGAGCCTCGCCGGTTTCGATGTCGGTTGCGGTGACCGCCAGCGGCAGCCGCAATGCTTCAAAGCTGTGAACCGGCAGGAGTTCGGCCATGAACTCCACCAGTTTGCGGCCGTCGACCAACCCGGAAGTCGGCACGGTCGGATTGAGCAGGCGGGCCAGTTTGCGCCAGTCGAGTTCGCAGGCCACCGCTTCCATGCGCTGGACCGGGACCCCTGCGGCATACAGTGCGCCGATGAAAGCCCCGATCGAGGTGCCGGCAATGCCGTAAACCGGCGTCTCCGCCTCTTCCAGGACCTTCAGGACGCCAATGTGGGCCAGACCCCGGGCAGCGCCGCTTCCCAGCGCCAGTCCCAGACGTGGCGGTGTGGCGAAAGCCGACGACTGGTGAAGGTGACGGCTCATCGACGGAACAACCAGAAGACCAAGGAGAGAATCAGGGAGAGCAGCAGGCAAGTGCCAAGCGGGAAGTAAAATGAGAAAGTCTCACGTTCGATGCGGATGTCACCGGGAAGTTTGCCGAGAAACGGGACCTTTCCGGGGAGGATCAGCAGGATCCCCGCAATGATCAGGACGAGGCCGAGGATGATCAACACTTTGCCAGGGTGAATGGGCATCAGTTGGCGCTGCGCGGATGATAGCGATCTTTTTCCGAATAGATGCACCCGCAGTACTGCTGGCGATAGAGTCCCATGGCTTTCGAAGCGCGGATCCCCTCCTGCCAGCCACTGCGAAAATCCTGGTAAAGGAAAGGGATGCCATACAGCTTGGCGAACTCTTCGCCGCACTGACGGATCAACGTGTGATTCTGGTAGCGGGAATAGAGCAGGCTGCTGGTAAACGCATCGAAACCGTGGCTGATCGCGTATTCGGCAGCACGCCGCAGGCGTGACTGATAGCAGTAGGAGCAGCGCCCGGCAGGATCCTGGGCCACCTGGGAGAGAAAGTCCTCCAAGCCGTATTCATCAATGCAGACCAGAGGGAGATCGGCGGCCGCGACATATTCGCGCACCGTGTCCAGCCGTCGTCGATATTCCTGGTAGGGATGAATGTTGTGATTGAAGAAGAAGCCGGTGACTTCATGGTGGGCTTCGCGCAGGATGCGTGCCGGATAAATGGCGCAGTTGGCACAGCAGATGTGCAGGAGAATATTCATGGCCGATCCAGGTTGATTATCAGTCAGTATATTATAAGTTACGGGAAAACAACAGCTAAACACTCGTCACAGGAGGAAGCCCCTGCTCTCGCCAAAGCCGTCTGGCCAAGGCCAGTGCGCGTTTCTGCACGGGACGCTGCCGGCGGCATTCATCGATAAGTTCCTGCCAAAGTCGTCGAAGATCCTCCCTGTAAGCAGTAACCAGGCGCATGGTGAGTGCCGGATCGGTCGGAAGATCAACGCGTACCCGGCCGTTGCAGGAGGCCAGAATCAGCGCTTCGGCATCAGCCGGGTTGTCGCTGTCCACCGTGGTTCCATCCGGTCCGGCCAGATTTATCCGATCGAAAAAATGTGAATTTATCTGCAGAGGGCCGGGCAACAGGTAGGTTCGCAACCCGGGAAGGTCGAACCGCCGCAGATAGTCTTCGGGAAAGCGCGGCAGGCCATCCCGGAAAACCCTGGCGGCAATCTGTTCCGCCAGCACAGGGTGTTTTCTCCTGCTCCGCGGCGCGATGGGTGCTTCTGTCAAGGTCGCGGTTGCGCCTAACGCCGCCACGGTGGCCAGGTCGGCATCTTCCAACAGCGGTGCAACCTGCAAGGAGCTGCCATCAGGATGACTGATCGTCAGGGTATCGGGAGCCTGATTATGGCCGATCAGCATCAATGTCTGCCGCCCGTCGGCATGTAATTGCAGGGTGGCCAGTGTCAGTCGTTCCGCAAGCAGTGGCCAGAGTTGTTCGGCACCGGGGGCCGTTGCCCAGGATGACGGCAGGGTCAATTGCAGGGAGCCATCCGGGTCAGCAAGGCCGATCAAATGCAAGGCATCCCAGAGCCAGGCCGGGGTGTCACCGGGAAGCTGGAAGCGCCGGTAAGGCCAGGGTTGTCGCAACGCTGCCAGCCTTGGCCGGCGCTGCGCGGCTGGTAGAGGCTGAGGGTCGCCAATGGTTGCGATAATTCGCGCCGGTCTGTCATTCGCGGACAGTGCGGCAACACTGGGATAGGTTCGAGTCGGGAGAGCGGCTTCGTCGGGG
The DNA here is from genome assembly GCA_023701265.1 of Desulfuromonadales bacterium. Classification (GTDB taxonomy): domain Bacteria; phylum Desulfobacterota; class Desulfuromonadia; order Desulfuromonadales; family BM103; genus VAUL01. The sequence continues at coordinate 10,254 of JAMPXI010000047.1, forward strand.
GGAAAGGTCATCTTCCAGCCGGCCAGACAGGGTTGCGGGGCAACAAGGATGCTTCCGGCAAGAGGTTGTGGAGGCAGGTGATTGACCAACAGCTCGTCAGCGGCCGGTGGCACCGACAGTTCAGCGGTTTCCAGTTGATAGCCCCGGGCTGCTTCGGCAAAGAGCAGGCCCAATGATGAGGCTGTCCGCTCCGGATGCTGACACCAGCCAAGCTGTGCCAGGCGGCCGGCGAGATGATGGAAGCGTATGGCGGCGCTTTCCGGCAACTGCGGTTCGTCGGAGGCAAAGGCGAGATGGCGGGAATCTTCCTGGCTGAGATCCGTAAGCGCATACCCAAGGGCGCGATCAAGGCGCTCCGGCCTGACCCCGGTCGGCATCCGGTGATGCTGCAGCAAGGTCAGCAGGCGCCACAGGGTCAGCCAACCCTTGTTGCGGGCATTCCGCGAGATGCTGCCATCGGGTTGTCCTGGGGGGGCCGCCAGCCTGGCGGATTCCAGCAAAAAAGGCTCGATGTCATGCAAGGTCTGCAGACAGAGATTGGCAAAATAGGCGGGCGGCAGCTGCTCAGCGGGCAATACGGCTGAAACCGCCAGGTTTTTCAACTCCCGCAGGAGCTGTTCGAAGGTGATGGCAAAATCATCCGCGCTGATGACGCGCGAATCCGGCATCCGCCAGCTTTTCAGCAACCGTGGAGGGTCAGCGGCAGTTTCCCAGAGGTTGACCTCCTGCGCCTCCCAGGTCACAAATTGCCTTAGGCCAAGGCTCCCGGCAGCTTCGCAACCGTTTTCCAGCAGAGTGGGGTTGTTTTTCTCCGGAATCAGGATCATGGCGCCAGCCAGCAGGCTGTCGCGATTGATCCAAAGCACCAGGTCCGGCGCCATCGGCCCCTTGCCGGTCGTAATCGGCGGGGTTTCCTCTACGCGCCGAAACGGCAGGCGCCCGCCGGCTACCCTGAGATTCAGCCAGTCGAACAGCTGGCGGCGAAATTGGGGGAGGAAATTGCTGGTCATGCAGGAACTGCCTCTTGCTACGCTGCAATCAGGCAAACAGCGGTGCCCCTGGTGAGGTGCCGGGGCGCCGGCCGAGATGCTCACAGGCGGCCGCTGTCGCTACCCGGCCTCGTGGCGTACGGTTGAGGAAGCCTTGTTGGATCAGAAACGGCTCGATGACATCCTCTATGGTGTCCTTCTCCTCGCCGATGGCCGCTGCCAGAGTGTCGAGGCCGACCGGCCCGCCGCCGAACTTGTCGATGATGGTCAGCAGCAGGGCACGATCCATCTGGTCGAACCCTTCACGATCCACCTCCAGGCGTAGCAGCGCCCGGTCGGCAAGTTCCTGCGTCACCCGTCCGTCCCCGTCGACTTGGGCAAAGTCGCGGACACGGCGCAACAGGCGGTTGGCGATGCGCGGAGTGCCGCGGCTGCGCCGGGCGATCTCGACGGCGCCGGCTGTATCGATGGGCACTCCGAGGATCCCTGCGCTGCGGCGCACAATGGTGGCGAGATCGTCGCTGCCATAGAATTCCAGGCGGCAGATGACGCCGAAGCGGTCACGCAACGGCGATGACAGCAGGCCGGCGCGGGTTGTTGCGCCCACCAGGGTGAAACGCGGGATGTCGAGCTTGATGGTCCGGGCCGAGGGGCCCTGGCCGATCATGATGTCGAGCTGGTAATCCTCCATGGCCGGGTAAAGGATCTCCTCGACCACCGGTGACAGACGGTGAATCTCGTCGATGAACAGCACATCCCCGGCCTCGAGATTGGTCAGGACCGCCGCGAGGTCACCGGGTCTTTCGATCACCGGACCTGACGTGCTCTTGATGCCAACCCCCATTTCATTGGCGATGATGTGGGCGAGGGTCGTCTTCCCCAGCCCGGGCGGACCATAGAAGAGCACATGGTCGAGGGCTTCGTTGCGGCCGCGGGCCGCCCCGATGAAAACCTTGAGGTTTTCCTTGATCTTCCCCTGGCCGACATATTCATCGAGGGCGCGCGGCCGCAGGGATAGTTCGAAGGCCCGGTCATCGCCGGTCGGCTGGGGGGTGATCAGGCGGTCAGACATAAGGGCCCGTGAGGAGTGAGGAGTAAAAGCATCAGCGGGCCAGAACCTTCAGGGCGCCCTTGAGGATTTCTTCCATCGGGGCGTCATGGGAAATCTCCATGGTTTCCAGAACCTTGCGGGCCTGGGCATCCTTGTAGCCGAGGTTGACCAAAGCGGAGATCACGTCGGCAAGCGGGTCGGACTGGACCTTTCCTGAAGACGGAGCTGCCGATGATTGCCCACCTGCCAGGCCGCCGGTCGGACCGATCTTGTCCTTGAGTTCGAGCACCAGCCGCTCTGCGGTCTTTTTGCCGATCCCCGGCAGGGCCGACAGGCGCTTGATGTCGCCCGCGAGTACGGCGGTCTGCAGCTCAATCACCGGGATGTGCGACAGAATGTTGAGCGCCAGTTTCGGCCCGATCCCGGAGATGCCGATCAAGGTCGCGAACATCTCTTTCTCGGCGGGAGTGGCAAAGCCGAAGAGCAGGAGCGCATCCTCGCGTACATGCGTATGGACCAGCAGTCGCACCTGGCCGGTATCGGGCAGGGCATAGAAGGTCGACAGAGGGATGAGCAGCCGGTAGCCGACGCCACCTGTGTCGATGATCACATGGTCGATCGATTTGTAGGCGAGTTCGCCGCGCAGCAGGGCTATCATAGGTGCCGTGAGGGGTGAGGAGTGAGGAGTGAGGAGTGAAGCCAAGTCATAAGCTAGCGTCCGGTGCGGGCAAGGGCGTGGTTGAGGGTGCGGCTGTGAGCGTGGCAGATTGCCACGCCAAGGGCATCCGCCGCATCTTCCTGGGCAATTTCCGGAAGATTGAGCAGAGCCTTGACCATCTGCTGTACCTGCGATTTGTCGGCCCGCCCGTAACCGACTACGGCGCTTTTCACCTGCAGTGCACTGTATTCATGGACCGGCAGCCCGCCGTTGACGGCCGCGAGCATAGCCGTGCCGCGGGCATGGCCGAGCACCAGCGCCGCCTGAGGGTTCTTAGCCAGGAATACCTGCTCGACCGCCACGACTTCCGGACCGAATTCGGCGATGATTCGCGTGACCCCGTCGTAGATTGTCTTGAGTCGGTCCGCCAGAGGGGCGGTCGCCTTGGTCGCGATAATGCCGTTATCAATATGGCGCAGGCGGTTTCCCTGGGTCTCGATGACCCCGTAACCGGTGGTCCGGCTCCCCGGATCGATGCCGAGAATCCTCATCAGAAAATGGCGCGGATCACGCAGCTCAAAACTTGGGAAATCAAGCTGGTGCCAGTCGGAAGTGCCGCCGTCTGCAAGGTCAGCCCTCGAACTTCGCCAGTTCGTCATCGGCGATGTCGAAGTTGGCATAGACGTTCTGGACATCGTCGTTGTCTTCGAGTTTGTCCATCAGCTTGAGCATCGACTCGACCTGCTTGCCGGCCAATTGTACCTGGGTCTGCGGCAGCATGGTCACTTCGGCGGTTTCAAACTGCAAGCCGGCGGCGTCGAGGGCGTCGCGGATCTCCATGAAATTGGCGGGATCCGTAATCACCTCGTAGGAATCGCCCTCGTCCTTGACGTCCTCGGCACCCGCTTCCAGGGCGGTTTCGAAGAGTTGTTCGAAATCGACCGAAAGCGGGAACGAAAGGAGTCCCTTGCGTTCAAAGAGAAAGGCCACCGAGCCGCTTACCCCGAGGTTGCCACCGTATTTGGTGAAAACGTGGCGGACGTCCGCCACCGTACGGGTGCGGTTGTCGGTCATGAACTCGACGATGACCGCCACGCCCCCGGGGCCGTAGCCCTCGAAGGTTCCCTCTTCGTAGCTGACGCCATCGAGATCGCCGAGGCCCTTTTTGATGGCCCGGTCGATATTGTCCCGCGGCATGTTGGCTTGACGGGCCTTGTCGAGGGCAGCACGCAGGCGGGCGTTGCCTTCTGCATCGCCACCGCCGATCCGGGCGGCCACGGTGATCTCCTTGATCAGCTTGGTAAATATCTTACCGCGCTTGGCGTCCTGGGCGCCCTTGCGGTGCTTGATGTTGGCCCATTTGCTATGTCCTGCCATGGAAGCCGCGACTCCTTGTCGGAAATGGGGGCAGGGACGGGTTGCGTCCTGCAAAAACGCTTCACTCTAGCATGAAGAGATCGGGCAAACAAGCCGTGCCCGACGGGCGTAAACGAGACGAAGCCGGCCAATTGGCCGGCTTCGGGAGAGTTTTGCGAAAGTGGTCAGTGCTCGTGAGGGGTTGTGCGGTAATTGATGACCTGAACCCGGTCGATCACCTTGGTGACGCCCGCCGTCGCTTCGGCCAGCGCCACGGCCCGCTGTCGTTCCGGCTCGGAATGCAACTGACCGCCAAGGGTTGCCACGCTGTCCAGAACCGTGATTTCGAGAAGGTATTGTTCGATGTCGGCGGTGGAACTGATGGCGATTTCGATACGTTTACGCAGGATCAGGTCGGCGAGCACCTTTTTGTATTCCAGTTTGCTTTCCGCCAGGTGGCGATCCTTGATGCCGTCGCAGATAATGCGTACCGCACTTTCCTCGGAAAGGCGCTGGGTGTTGATCACCAGGTCATAGCCCAAGGGGTCGTCCCAGTCGCGATCGAAGTAATATTTGATAAAACCCCCGCGTTGCTGGTCGTTCTTGCGCACCAGGATGCGGGCATAGTCGGGATCGAGCCATTCGCGCTCGGCCCAGCGTTCGACGCGGTCCTCGAACGGCGCGGTGATCCGTACCCGCAGCACGCTTTGAATCTCCCCGAGAAGATCCTGCCCGCCACGGCCATAGATGATCACATTCCCCTTGAGGGCAAATTCGAGGATGATCAGCTCGATCAGGTGCAGGGAAGTCTCATGCTTGAGATCGAGGGTTTCGACAAAGTGCGGGGGTTTTTCGTCAGCCTGTTCGACCGATTCCCGGGTCAGACCGTATTGCTCGGCAACTTCCAGGATGGCATCGCCGTCTACCAGGGTGTAGCCGAGCTTCTCGGCAACCCTGTGAGCAATCGGGATGCCGCCGCTCCCCATGTGGCGGGAAATGGTGATGATGGCCATGTATCGTCCTCTCGCCGCTTTGGTCAAAAGCGAAGGGATATTACCAAGTTTGAACCCGGTCTGGCAAGCGCAAAGGCATGCCGTCCGTACCGGCTCAATAGTTTGGCTTGCTGCTGAAACAGTGGCGTGCCTCGATGAAGCGCACGGTGCGGGTTTTCGAGCGCATGACGATGGAATGGGTCTCGGCCCCGCCGGCAAAATAACGCACCCCCTTGAGGAGGTCGCCATTGGTGACGCCGGTGGCAGCGAACACCACGTCGCCGCAAGCCATGTCGTCGCCGTGGTAGACCCTGTCGAAGTCGGTGATTCCCATGCTGCGGGCACGGTCGCGTTCTTCGTTGCTCATGAACACCAGGCGTCCCTGCATGTCTCCGCCGAGGCATTGCAGGGCGGCGGCGGCAAGAACTCCCTCGGGTGCGCCGCCGATTCCCATCAGCAGATCAATGCCGCTGTTCTCCACTGCGGCGGCGATTGCCGGTGCGACGTCGCCGTCGCTGATCAGGTGAATGCGCGCTCCGGCCTTGCGAATTTCATCGACCATATGGTCGTGACGCGGCCGATCGAGGATAACCACGGTAAGATCCTCAATATGACACCCTTTGGCTGCGGCCACCCGCTTGAGGTTCTCAGCCGGCGGCAGGTTGATGTCGATGGCACCCTTGGCACTCGGCCCGACGGCAATCTTCTCCATGTACATGTCAGGGGCGTGCAGAAAGCCGCCGCGCGGGGCCAGGGCAATGGTGGCGATCGAACCGCTCAGACCCTTGGCGCAGATGCTGGTCCCCTCAAGCGGGTCGACGGCGATATCGACTTGCTGGCCGTTGCCGGAACCGACCTTTTCGCCGATGTAGAGCATCGGAGCTTCATCCATCTCCCCTTCGCCGATGACCACCGTGCCACTGATCTCGATCGATTCCAGGCTGCGACGCATCGCTTCGGTGGCAGCATGATCGGCAGAAGTCTTGTCGCCCTTGCCGACCCAGCGGCCGCAGGAGAGGGCGGCAGCTTCGGTGACGCGTACCAGTTCGAGAGCCAGATTGCGGTCCATCATCCCACCTCCGGAGTAAGGATCATCATTTGTGCCGGGCGACATGATGGCATTTTTCACCGGTGGTGACAAATTTTTTCAGGTGGCACATATATAGAAAATCGAATATGATGAAACCAAGAGATGACAAGCTGTAACAGGAGAAGAACATGCGTCAGTCGATGATTATTCTGGTTGCAGGCATGCTGCTCGTCCTTGCGAGTCTGGCGGCTGCGGCCGTCGCTCGCAATATTGATTCCCCGGCAGCCTTTGCTTTGCTCAAACAGCGTCAGGAGGTGTATCTGCTCGACGTGCGCACCCCGCAGGAATACCAGCAGGTGCACCTTGCCGGTGCTCACCTGATTCCTATCGATCAGGTCATGCAGCGGCTTGGTGAGCTTCCCCGGAACCGACCGATACTGGTCTATTGTGCGGTCGGTTCACGCAGTGCGCAGGTTTTCAATTTTCTGGCGCGGCGCGGCTATCCGGAGGTTTACAACCTCGATGGCGGGATCACTGCCTGGGCACAGAGAGGCTACCCGGTCCAGCAGGGACCCTGGAACCCGCGCTGAGTGCAAGCGCCGAGTGAAACCATGAGAGAGCTGTTCCTCTATGCTCATCGGGGGGCTTCGGTGGAGGCACCGGAGAACACGTTGGTGGCATTTCGGCGTGCGCTTGAGGTCGGTGCGGATGGCATCGAACTGGATGTGCACCTGTCTGCTGACGGCGTACCGGTAGTCATTCACGATGAAACGCTGGAACGTACCACCGATGGAGTCGGGCCGGTCGCGTCTCACGGCAGCGAAGAGTTGCAAACGCTGGATGCCGGATTTTGGTTTGATCCGCACTTTGCCGGGGAACCTCTACCCACTTTGGAAGAGACGCTAAGCCTGCTGGCCGGCCGACTTCGGCTCAACCTGGAGGTCAAGGACAGCCGGGCCGGGCTGGCTGTCGTCGCGTTGTTGCGGCACTTTCCGACGGCGGATGTGGTGCTCTCTTCTTTCGACTACGGGCTGCTTGCCAGGCTGCGTCGTGCCGCCCCCGACCTGCCACTGGCGGTACTGCTGGATGCCGGTAATTGGCAGCGTGCCCTGGTGCGGGCCGAGGCCCTGCGCGCCTGTGCCTTTCACCCCCGCGCCGACCTGGTCAGCCGGCCGCTGATGGCCGCCTGTCGCCGGCTGCAGCTGCCGGTGTTCCCCTGGACCGTCGATACTCCCGCCCAAGCCCGCGGCTTGGTGCGGATGGGGGTTGCCGGGCTGTTTACCAACGATCCCGCCGGTCTTCGCGGCTTCTTCCCTTCGCCAACAGCATGAATACAGGTTACGCTTGAGAGTTGTTGCCGACTGCGCTAGACTGCCGCGCCATGGAAACCTCTCCTGTTGACAGCCCTCTCGCCGCGGAACTGCGGGGGCGCATCGCCGAAACCGGCGGTCTGCCTTTCGCCGAGTTCATGGCGGCATGCCTCTACCATCCGCAATTCGGTTATTACATGACGCCGCGTGAACGGATCGGCAAGTGTGGCGATTTTTTCACTTCCAGCAGTGTTCACGCCGTGTTTGGCCGGCTGGTGGCTCGTCAACTGGCGCAGATGGCCAAACTGCTTGGCGGTGAAGTTTTCCAGATCGTCGAGCAGGGCCCTGGCGAAGGGCATCTGGCCCTCGACATTCTCGATGCGTTGGCGAGCGAGACCCCCGATCTCTATGGCCGGCTGACCTATACTCTGGTCGAGGTCGGCCAGGCCAGCCGGGCCCGCCAAGCCCGGACTCTGGCCGCTCATGCGGAGAAAATTGCGTGGTGTGCTGCCGACGAGTGGCGGATCGAGAGCGGCTGTTTCCTCTCCAACGAACTGGTCGATGCCTTTCCTGTGCATGTCGTTGAAAAACATGGCGGCGAATTGCGCGAAGTCCACGTCGTCAACGGTACGGACGGCAGCTTCGACGAGGAGTTGCGCGACCCGTCAACGCCGGCGCTGGCAGAGCACTTTCGCTGGCTTGGCAGCGGACCGGTCGAGGGGAATCGCGCCGAGGCAAACCTGGCGGCGCCGGTCTGGATGCGTCAGGTCAGTGAGTGCATCGATCGCGGCTTCATCATCACCATCGACTACGGCTACCCGGCGGCGGAGCTCTATGCTCTGCACCGCCGGACGGGTACGCTGCTCTGCTATCAGCAGCACCAGGCGGACGACAACCCCTATACGGCTGTCGGCGAAAAGGACATCACCGCCCATGTCGACTTCACCGCCCTGCAGCGGGCGGGTGAAGAGGTAGGGCTGACCACCTTGTGGTTCGGTGAGCAGTACCGCTTCCTGTTGGGCCTCGGCTTTTTCGAGGAGCTGCTGCGTTTGCAGGAGCAATGCACCGACGAGCGTGAGGCGCGCGCCCTGCGTCTGACGCTGAAGAACCTGATCCTCCCCGAGCAGGGGATGGGGGAGACCTTTAAGGTCCTGGTCCAGGGGCAAGGGGTGGGCGCGCCCGAGCTGCTTTGCACCCGCCCCATCTCAAGCATCCCCATCGCAGCGTTGGCCGCGTTTTAGAAATTCCTTGCGCCGTTTGCCGAGTGCATTCACTGGCGTTATACTGAAGATACCCCAGCGAGAGGAGAACACGATGAAAGAACAGGTTTTGGAAGTACTCCAGTTGGTCCGTCCGGCCCTGCAGGCCGATGGTGGCGATGTGGAGCTGGTTGATGTCACCGATGACGGCATCGTCAGTGTCAGGCTCAAAGGCGCCTGTGGCAGCTGCCCGATGGCGACGATGACGTTGAAGATGGGAATCGAGCGAACCCTCAAGGACAAGATCCCGGGGGTCAAAGAGGTGGTTCAGGTCTGAG
>JAMPXI010000048.1 GCA_023701265.1 Desulfuromonadales bacterium
ACCCAGTTGAAACGGATCGAAGAATCCTTAACGAAAGGTTGATGTGAGGGCTTATGCAAGTCAGAGCGGAAGAAATCAGCGCGATCATCAGGAAGCAGATCGAAAGCTTTGGCCGCGAAGTGGAGGTCAGCGAGACCGGCACGATCATCTCGATCGGCGACGGCATCGCCCGCATCCACGGCCTCGATAAGGCCATGGCCGGCGAGTTGCTCGAGTTTCCCGGCAACACCATGGGCATGGTCCTCAACCTCGAAGAGGACAATGTCGGCGCCGCGATCCTCGGCGACTACGAGCACATCAAGGAAGGCGACACGGTCAAACGCACCGAGCGCATTGTCCAGGTGCCGGTCGGCGAGGCGCTGGTCGGGCGGGTGGTCAACGGTATCGGCATTCCGATCGACGGCCAGGGCGAGATCAAGACCGAGACCTACAGCCAGGTCGAGATCAAGGCCCCCGGCATCGTTGCCCGTAAATCGGTGCACGAGCCGATGCAGACCGGCCTCAAGGCGATCGACTCGATGGTGCCCATCGGCCGCGGCCAGCGTGAGCTGATCATCGGCGACCGTCAGACCGGCAAGACCGCGGTGGCCATCGACGCCATCATCAACCAAAAAGGGCAGAACATGATCTGCATCTATGTCGCCATCGGGCAGAAGCGCTCGACGGTGGCACAGGTGGTTGACAGGCTCAAGAAGACCGGAGCGATGGATTATACCATCGTCGTCTCCGCCTCGGCCTCCGAGCCGGCCCCGCTGCAGTTCATTGCCCCGTACACCGGGGTGACCATGGGCGAATACTTCCGCGACAACGGCAAGCATGCCCTGATCATCTACGACGACCTCTCCAAGCAGGCCGTTGCCTATCGCCAACTGTCGCTGCTGCTGCGCCGTCCGCCGGGGCGCGAAGCCTATCCTGGCGACGTCTTCTACCTGCACAGCCGCCTGCTTGAGCGTGCCTGCAAGCTCAACGATGAGATGGGCGCCGGGTCGCTGACCGCGCTGCCGATCATCGAGACCCAGGCCGGGGACGTCTCGGCCTATATTCCGACCAACGTCATCTCGATCACCGACGGCCAGATCTTCCTCGAGGCCGACCTGTTCTACTCGGGCGTCCGTCCGGCGATCAACGTCGGTCTGTCGGTTTCCCGTGTCGGCGGCAGCGCCCAGGTCAAGGCGATGAAGCAGGTCGCCGGCACCCTGCGCCTGGCCTTGGCCCAGTACCGGGAAATGGCGGCCTTCGCCCAGTTCGGTTCCGACCTCGACGCGGCCACCCAGCGCCAGCTGGCCCGCGGCGCGCGTCTGGTCGAGATCCTCAAGCAGCCGCAATACCAGCCGATGCCGGTCGAGAAGCAGGTCATGATCATCTTCGCCGCCAACAACGGCTATATTGACGACTACCCGGTCAACGTGGCGCGCCGCTACGAGGCCGAGATGATGACCTTCATCGAGAATAGCCACTCTGCGATCCTTGCCGAGGTGCGCGAGAAGAAGGCGATCGACAACGACCTGCAGGCCAAGATCAAGGGTGCCCTTGATGAATTCAAGGGGCAGTTCGCCGCCTAACCACGCCAGCGCCAGGTAGAGAACCATGCCCAGTCTGAAATCGATCAAGAAACGCATTACGTCGACCAAGAGCACGCGCCAGATCACCAAGGCCATGAAAATGGTCTCGGCAGCCAAGCTGCGCCGCGCTCAGGAAGCGGTGGTGGCGGCGCGTCCCTATGCCAACAAGCTGCAGCAGGTGCTTGCCAGTCTGGCTCGGCGCGAGGATCAGGACGCCCACCCGCTGCTGGCCCAACGCGACAAGGGGAAAGCCCTGGTCGTGCTGGTCACCAGTGATCGTGGCCTGTGCGGCGGTTTCAACAGCAACATGTCCAAAACCGTCGAACGCTTTATCCGTGCCAATGCGGATGGTTTTGAGCAGCTCGACCTGCTGCTGATTGGCCGCAAGGGGAACGACTACCTCAAGCGCCGGCCGGGCATGACCATCTTCAAGGTACACGAGAACCTTCTCGGCACCGGCCAGGTCAGCTATGCACCGGCGGCGCTGATCGGCAAGGAGTTGATCGAACTGTTTGATGCCGGCCAGTACGACGCGGTGTTCCTTGCCTACAACGCGTTCCGCAGCGCGATTTCTCAGGAGCCGCTCATTGTCCCGCTATTGCCGATCGAGGCTGGCGGCGAGGAAGACTCCGCCAGTGGAGAGTACCTGGCCGACTACCTCTACGAGCCGAACGCCTCGGCAGTGCTGGCGCAGTTGCTCCCCAAGTATGTCGAGGTGCAGATCTTCCGCGCTTTCCTCGAGTCGGTGGCCTCCGAACACGGCGCGCGTATGAGCGCCATGGACAGTGCCAGCAAGAATGCGACGGAGATGATCGGCAAGCTGACGTTGCAGTACAACCGCGCCCGGCAGGCGGCCATCACCAAGGAGTTGATGGAAATCATCTCCGGCGCCGAATCGATCAAGTAATTACCAGATCTATAGAACGAGGCTACCCCCCGGTTCCCGGGTGGGCAGAATGGAGGAACGGGTCATCATGAACAAAGGACACATCACTCAGGTCATCGGCGCCGTCGTTGACGTCGAATTCGAAGCCGGCAAGCTTCCCGAAATCTATCATGCCCTCAAGGTCTCCAACCCGGCGATCGACGACCGGGAGTGGAACCTGGTGCTCGAAGTTGCCCAGCACCTGGGTGAAAATACTGTCCGCACCATCGCCATGGACGCCACCGACGGCCTGGTGCGCGGCCAGGAGGTGCTCGATACCGGCAAGCAGATCGTCATGCCGGTCGGTGCCAAGACCCTCGGCCGCATCCTCAACGTGGTCGGCGAGCCGATCGACGAGATGGGCCCGGTCGGCAACGAGCTGGAATGGGAGATTCACCGCCCGGCCCCGGCCTTCGTCGACCAGTCGACCAAGGTCGAGGCGTTTGAGACCGGCATCAAGGTCGTCGACCTGCTCGCCCCCTATGCACGCGGCGGCAAGATCGGTCTGTTCGGTGGCGCCGGTGTCGGCAAGACCGTTCTGATCATGGAACTGATCAACAACATCGCCAAGCAGCACGGCGGTTTCTCGGTTTTTGCCGGGGTCGGCGAGCGCACCCGCGAGGGGAACGACCTCTGGCACGAAATGAAGGACTCGGGCGTCATCGACAAGGCCGCCCTGATCTATGGGCAGATGAACGAGCCGCCCGGCGCCCGTGCCCGCGTTGCCCTCTCGGCCCTGACCGTTGCCGAATACTTCCGTGACGAGGAAGGGCAGGACGTGCTCCTCTTCATTGACAACATCTTCCGCTTCACCCAGGCTGGTTCCGAGGTTTCGGCGCTGCTCGGCCGCATCCCCTCGGCGGTCGGTTACCAGCCGACCCTGGCGACCGAGATGGGCGAGCTGCAGGAGCGCATCACCACCACCAACAAAGGCTCGATTACCTCGGTGCAGGCAATCTACGTGCCGGCCGACGACCTCACCGACCCGGCCCCGGCCACTGCCTTCGCCCATCTTGACGCGACCACGGTTCTGTCGCGCCAGATTGCTGAACTGGGGATCTACCCGGCTGTCGACCCGCTCGACTCCACCAGCCGCATCCTTGATCCGCAGGTGGTCGGCGCCGAACATTACCAGTGTGCCCGCGACGTGCAGTTCGTGCTGCAGCGCTACAAAGACCTCCAGGACATCATCGCCATCCTCGGTATGGACGAGCTCTCCGAAGAGGACAAGCTGGTCGTGTCGCGCGCCCGCAAGATCCAGCGTTTCCTCTCCCAGCCGTTCCACGTGGCTGAAACCTTTACTGGTACCCCGGGCAAGTACGTGGAGCTCAAGGACACCATCAAGGGCTTCCGCGGCATCGTCGATGGCCAGTATGACGACATCCCCGAGCAGGCCTTCTACCTGGTCGGCACCATTGAAGAGGCTTTGGATAAAGCCAAGCAGCTGGCGGCTTAATCCCGGCTTCGATGCAAAGGATGTTCAGGCATGGCTGAAAAGCTCAAACTGGAACTGGTTACCCCCTACCGGCACGTGTTGTCGCAGGAGGTGGATGAAGTGACCGCTCCCGGAACCCTCGGCGAGTTCGGGGTGCTCCCCGGTCATACCCCGTTGCTGACCACGCTGCGTATCGGCGAGTTGACCTACAAGCAGGGTCAGCAGCTGTTCCACGTGGCGGTGAACTGGGGATATGTCGAGGTCGAGAACGACATCGTCACGGTGTTGGTTGAAACCGCTGAGCCGGCTGACCAGATCGACCTGACCCGGGCTCAGGCCGCCTTGGGGCGCGCCCAGGATGCTCTCAAGAAGCTCAATCCTGAGGATAAGGACTTCAAGGTCATGGAATGCGCGCTTGAACGTGCTCTGATCCGCGTCCAGGTGGCGGGGCGCAAAGTCCCGCATTAAACAAGCTTTCCACAAGCAAACGAAAACGGGGACAGAATTCAATTCTGTCCCCGTTTTTTGTTACATCGTTGAGTTATTGAGCGGTTAAGTTGTCGTTTTCAACCGGGAAGAAGATGTCCTCTCACTCAACGACTCAACCAATCAACAAGAAGATCCAGTCAGTCCCTGGCCTTGATCAGCTTGGATATCGCCCGGAACTGCTCGTGACGCGAGTCTTTCAACAGCTGGAACAGAGCCATTTCCGCCGTGATGACCAACGCCCCGGCCTTGGCGGCATTCTTCGTCCCGGCACGGAAATCCTCTTTGTGGCGTGAACAGATGGCATCGCGCACCAGATGAACATGGTAGCCGGCACCGAGCAGGCCAAGGACGGTCTGATAGACACAGACGTGGGCTTCCATGCCGGTGACGATCACCTGGCACCGGCCGAGTTTGCCGAGGGCGGCGAGGAATGTCGGTTCGCCGCAGCAGCCGAAGCTGGTTTTCTCGATGACTCCGGCCTTGCAAGCGGCAGCGAGTTCCGGGACGGTGTGGCCGATCCCCTGAGGGTATTGTTCGGTGGTAATGACCGGAATGTCGAGCAGATGGGCAGCCTCAACCAGCATGGCAGTGGTGGCGCGCATCCGTTCGTAGACCTTGTGTGGCATGGCGGGGGTCAGCTTGGCCTGAACGTCGATTACCAGAAGGACGGCCTTGTCCTTGTCGAGACAGAACTTATCAAGATCGATGCTCATCGGGGAGCTCCTTTTACTCTGAGATTTTGGAGGTTGGCATAAGAGCGCTGCAACTCATCAGGATTGTGAGCTTCAAGCGTGATGGATGGGGCTGCCGGCATGCCGGCCAGCATCCGGAAGATCGGTGCAAAATCGATGACCCCCTCACCGACCGGCAGGTGATCGTCACTCTGGCCATGGTTATCGTGCAGATGCAGGTGCAGCAGGCGCGGCGCAAGATTCGCCAGCCAGGTTTCTTGAGACTGCCTGCCGAACAGCCGCCAGTGGCCGACATCGAAGCAGTGCCCGAACCACGAGCTGTCCAGCCGTGCAACCAGGGCTGTCAACGTCTCGGTTTGCTCCTCGTAGATATTCTCCAGCGCAAGCCGGCAGTCATGCTGCTCGGCCATTGCGACCAGCGGAGCAAAAGTCGCTGCGGCATGGTCGGCCCAGGCAACGGCCAGGTTCGGATAGCGCCAATGGTCGTAGCCCGGATGGACGACCATCAGGTGGGCGCCCAGGTGTCCGGCGGCCTGCAGCGCCTGGGTCAGCCGCTGCAGGGTGATCTGGCGGACCAACGGCTCCATGGCGCCGGGACTCAGATCGAAGAACGGCGCATGTACCGTCGGGCGCCGGCCCGTCGCGGCAATCAGCCTGGCAACCGTGGCCAGTTGTTCGACCGGCAGGTCGTCCAGTTCCGGTCCCTTGAAAGCGATCTCCGGCGCAAGGCCGAGGTCGAGGATGCGCGGCAAAAACTCGCCAATGCGCAGCCAGGGGAGGTGGGCATGCAGGCAGTCAGCTGACAACGGCATTCCCCTGGGCAATCTGTTCGAGCTGAGTGATGGCCGGACGTTCGCCGAGAATGATCAACACGCTGCCGGCGGCAATCTCAGTGTCCGGGACGGGGTTGAACAGCATGTGCCCGTCCGGCTGCTTGATGGCGACTATGATGATCCCCATGGTCTGACGAATACCGGAGCTGACCAGGTTCTTCCCGACCAGCGCCGAATGGGCGGACACCTCGATTTCCTCAATCTGCAGGGCCAGATTTTCGCGGGTGGTCGCCAGGTCGATGAAGTCAACCACCGATGGACGCAGGATGGCATGGGCCATCCGGGCAGCACCGATGGTATAGGGGGAAATGACCTTGGAGGCGCCAGCCCGCATCAACTTGACTTCCGCCCCTTCCTCGCCGGCACGAGCCAGGATAAACAGATTCGGATTGAGACCACGGGCCGTCAGGGTGATATAGACATTGTCAGTATCCGAGGTGACCACGGTGATCAGCCCGCGAGCCCGCTCAATACCGGCAGCCAGAAGGGTTTCATCGTCAGTGGCGTTACCTTGCACGAACATGCAGCCTTCCCGGGCCAGACGCTCACACAGGTGGGCGCTCTTTTCGACCACGATCAACGGCACCGGGCGCGCCTGGAACTCCTTGCAGATCATCTGGCCGATCCTGCCGAAGCCGCAAATGATGTAGTGATCCCTGAGTTTGGCGATCTGCTTTTCCATTTTCCTTCTCCCGACGACCTGGCGCAGCTGTCCTTCGACCATGAACTGGATGACGCTGCCGGCGGCATAGGTAATTACGCCGACACCGAAGATGATCAGTATGATGGTGAAGGCCTTCCCTTGGAGGGAGAGGTCGTGAACTTCCTTGAAGCCGACCGTCGCCAGGGTAATGACGGTCATATACAGAGAATCGAACAGTGGCCACCCTTCGATCAGGGAATAGCCGATCGATCCGGCGACAATCACCGCGGCCAGAATAGTCAGCGACAAACGAAGATTGCGAACCGGATCCATCCCTTATCCCTTTGGGCAACTTTACGGATCATAACGATGAAAACTAGAAAAGGCAAGTAGTTAGCCGAGTTAGCGGCCGATGCCGGGGAGAAACCACTTGACATCCATTGTATACTGTATACAATTTACCGGAACTTGGAAAAGGGGGGCGTCCCGTGCGCCGCAAGCTGATCGAACGACACCAAACCTTGCGCGAAAAGATTCTCGAGACCATTCGCGATGCGATCCTGAAGGGGTCCCTCAAGCCCGGCGAGCGAGTGTCCGAGCCGGAACTGGCGGAGCGCTTCGGCATCAGCCGCACACCGATCCGCGAGGCCTTTCGTCAACTCGAATCCGAAGGGTATCTGGAAGTCATCCCGCGCAAGGGGGCGGTGGTGGCGTCCCTCTCCGAGCGCGATGTGGTGGAATTCTACGCGATCAAAAGCATTCTCGAAGGGCATGCCGCCCGCATTGCCGCCGAACGTATGTCGGAGCGGGACCTCGAGCGGCTTGAAACCATCAATGCCAAGCTGCAGCAGATTGCCGCCGAGGGTGACATCAAGAGCTTTTTCCGGGTCCACGATGAGTTTCATGAACTGTTCATCAAGGCGTCCGGCAACGACAAGCTGGCAGGGCTGATCAACCAGTTGGTTCTCAAGTTCAACCGCCTGCGGCTGGCTTCGCTGGCGCAGCCCGGCCGCATGGAAATCTCGGTGCAGGAGCATCGCAAGATCATCGAGGCCTTCCGCAATCACGACGGCGAGCGCGCCGACAATCTGGTTCGGCATACCGCCACCATCGGCGCCGAGGTACTGATTCACAATCTGGCGAAGGAGCAGGGGAAGAAGACGGCGGCGCCCCTCCAGCCGGTTGACGTCTGACCGTCCTCCCTGCCGCCCAAAACCCGCCCGCACCGGCGGGTTTTTTTGTTTTGCAGGGGGCTTGTCCGCTGTCAGAAGGGGCGTTATGCTAGTGCCCAGCGAACAGAACCCCCTGATGAGGAACCATGTTGACCCAACGCGACATCCTGCTGGGCCGCGCCAACCTGCTGGCCATTCTCACCATCGGCTACAACTTCGTCGAGGGGATCGTCTCCATGCTGTTGGGTGGCGCCGACGAGACGCTGGCCCTGTTCGGCTTCGGGGTCGACTCCTTCATCGAGGTCATCTCCGCAATCGGCGTCTGGCACATGCTCCGGCGTATCCGCCATAACCAGGGAGAGACCCGGGACGCCTTCGAGCAGCGGGCCCTGCGCATCACCGGCGGGGCGTTCTATGCCCTGACCGCCGGTCTGGTCCTGATGGCCATTCTCAGCCTCATGCAGCAGCACAAGCCTGAAACGACCCTGTGGGGGGTGGTCGTCTCCCTCGTGTCGATGTCATTCATGTGGCTGCTGATCCATTACAAGACCCGGGTCGGCACCGCCCTGAATTCACCGGCGATTCTGGCCGATGCGGCCTGTTCCAGAGCCTGCGTCTACCTCTCCGTGGTTTTGCTGATTGCCAGTGCCGGTTTCGAGTTGACCGGCATCGGCAGCCTCGATGCCATCGGCGCGCTGCTGATTGCCTGGCTGACGTGGAAGGAAGGGAAGGAGGCCTTCGGCAAGGCCCGCGGGATGAATTGTTCGTGTTCCTGCAGCTGCAGCTCGTAAACCGTGAGCTGCAACGGAACTATTCTGGACAACAGCCGTTCTTTGTCTGACTTTCGGCCGGATCGCAATTGCACGTTTCTTTGTCGAGCAGTTGCGTGGCAGCGAGCAGTCCGGCCTTGACGATCAGCCCCACCGGGATGACCTCAAAGACGTCACCGCCCACATCCATGGTTCGACAGTCATTCGGACCACAGACTTCGCAGCACTGGCTTTGGCCGGTCTGAGCGCCAAGCCATTTCTCCAGCAACTGCCCGTTGATCCAGATCGTGTTGGACTGCAGGGTGTCCTGCGCGAACTGCTCGACAGACAGCTCAGCCTTTTCGAGGATGACATCGACACCGAGCGGAGTCAGCGACTGTCTGAGAACCTTAGCCGCTTTATCAACCGCTTCTTCGGTTGAACCGCAGCGTGGACAGGTCTGTCCGTCATCGAGCAGCCTTTGCCATTTGATCGTCAGAGTTTTGGTCTTTTTCATGCCGGATCTCCTTATCCCCGGGCCGGAAACCAGTGCCGGGTGCGGTTGCAGATCGAACAGACCGAGAGCATCACCGGCACCTCGACCAGCACGCCGACCACGCAGGCCAGCGCCGCCCCCGATTCCGGGCCGAACAGGGTGATGGCCACCGCCACCGCCAGCTCGAAGAAGTTGCTCGCCCCGATCAACGCCCCCGGTGCGGCCACGCCATAGGGAACCTTCAACCACTTCATCAGTCCATAGGCGAGCGATGAGTTAAAGTAGACCTGCACAGTGATCGGCACGGCGATCAGCAGCACGTGGAACAGCTTGCCGGTGATGTTGTCGGCCTGGAAGGCGAAGATCAGCACCAGGGTGGCCAACAGGGCCGAAATCGCCACCGGGTGCAATTTGGGCAGGAAGACGTTGTTGAACCACTCCGCGCCATGGGACTTGATCAGCGTCGAGCGGGTGACGACCCCCGCCACCAGCGGGATGACGATGAAGACCACGACCGAAGTGAAGAGCACACCGAAGGGGACAATCAGGTTCGAGGCCCCGGCGACCAGGAATTTGACGATTGGCGCGAAAAACAGCAGCATCAGCAGGTCGTTGACCGAGACCTGCACCAGGGTGTAGGCCGGATCGCCGTCGGTCAGGTAGCTCCAGACGAAGACCATGGCGGTGCAGGGGGCGGCGGCGAGGATGATGCTGCCGGCGATGTACTGGTCGGCATCACCGGGAGCGATCCACGGGCTGAACAGCAGGCGGAAGAAGATCCAGGCAAAGAAGGCCATGCTGAACGGCTTGACCACCCAGTTGACAAACAGGGTCACGAACAGCCCCTTCGGGTTCTTGCCGACGTTGAGCACCGAACCGAAATCAACCTTGAGCATCATCGGGTAGACCATCAGCCAGATCAGCACGGCGATCGGGATGTTGATCTGCGACCCCGCGCCGAACTCAAGGCCGCGCAGGGCTGCCACTGCCTCCGGCAGCGCCTTGCCCAGACCGACGCCGATCGCCATGCACAGGGCGACCCAGACGGTCAGGTACTTGTCGAAAAAGCTCATCTGCTTGTCACTCATGCTCTTTCCTCTAAAAAATATAGTGTCAAACGCTGCTTGAGCTCATCCCGTACCCGGCGGTACTCGGGAAGCACTTCCTCATCGCGGCCACTCAGTTGCGACGGATCGTCGAAGCCGATGTGCACTCGCTCCACTCCGCCGAAAAAGAGCGGGCACCTCTTGTTGGCATCGCCGCACAGGGTGATGACGTAGTCGAATTTTTCGCCGGCGAATTCGTCCAGCGTTTTGGAGCGATGGGCGGCGAGGTCGATGCCGAGCTCACTCATGACCCGGGCGGCCAGTGGGTTGACCTTGGTTGCCTCGGTGCCGGCGGAAAACGCCTGGAAGCGGTTGGCCAGGAAGTGGTTGACCAACCCTTCCGCCATCTGCGAGCGGCAGGAGTTGTGGGTGCAGAGGAAGAGGACGCGCTTCTTAACAGCAGGTTCCCTGCTCATTGTGAGCTCCCAAGCCGGGTTCTCGCGTCCTGGAATATCCGGTAAGCCAGCAACGCCAAGGGCCAAGAGTGCCAAAACAGGTCGAAGATGTCGAGTGGTCTGTGCAATGTGCCGTCCGCCAGCATGCCGATCTTTTCGACGAGGTGCGGCTGTGGAACAAACGGTGCAAAGCCGAGAAACAGCACCAGGGGAACCAGAATTCGATAGTCGAGCAGCATTTTCAGCATGTCATGTCCGCTCAACCCCTGTTCAGAACGCCTGCCAGATGAACCAGGCGCCGACGACCGTGATAATCACCCCGCTGATGCGTTTGGTCCAGGTGGAGAAGTTGACCACCCCCTTGGCCTGGACGAAGGCCTCGACGAAGCCGGTGAAGGTACCGGCCACGAGCATCAACAGGCAGTGACCGAGAGCGTAGACGAACAACAGGGCGACCCCGTAGAGAACTTCCCCCTTGGTGGCAACCAGGGTGAGGATGACCACCAGCACCGGCGTCGCGCACGGTGAGGAGACCACGCCGAAAAACAGCCCGAGCAGGAAGGCGCCGACGATCCCCCCCTGTTTTGGCTTGTACTCGCGCTTGATCGGCAGATGGATTTCGTAGAGCCCAGCCATCTGCAGCCCCATCACCACGGCCACCACCCCGGCGGCCACGTACCACCAACCGCCCAGGGTGCCGAACATCGTCCCGAACAGCCCTGCCGCCGCGCCGAAGGCGGTGAAGGTCAGCGACAGCCCGAGGATGAAGGTCAACGAGTAGCGGAACGCCTTCCAGCGATCGCCTTCGGCATAACCGCCGACGAAGCCGACCACCAGCGGGATGGTCGCCAGCACGCACGGCGAGGCCGAGGAGAGCACCCCGGCCAGGAAAACCGCGCCGAAGGCCACCAGCGGATAGGCGGCGATGATCTGCTCGATGTTGTCGAGAAAGGTCATTTCAGTCCGGCGGCTTGCAGTCCCTTGATGATGTCAGGTCGGTCCATGAAACCGATGTGACGGCTGACTTCCTTCCCCTTGGCATCAAAGAAGATCTGGGTCGGGATCATCTGGATGGCGAAGCGCTTGGCGGCGGCCTGGTCCTCGCGCACGTCGATGAACAGCACGTTGGCCTTGCCGCGATAGCTACCGGCCAACTCCTCCAGGATCGGCGCCATCTGCTTGCAGGGGATACAGGTGCGGGCGCCGAGATCGATGACCGACGGTTTGCCGGATGCCAGCGCCTGGGCGGCGATGGCGTCACTGGCCGAGGGGAGTTCCGCGTAAGCGACGGCGGCGGTCAGCACCATTAGCAGGGTGACGAGCAGACGTTTCACAGCAGCCCTCGAATCTCCTCGGGAGAAGCCAGCTTCCCGGAGAACTTGACCTTGCCGTCGATGACCAGCGCCGGAGTGCTCATCACCCCGTACTTCATGATCGAGGGGATGTCCTGCACCTTGACGACTTCGGCCTCCTTGCCAGCCAGAGCCAGGGCTTTGTTGACGTTGCCGTAGAGCTGCATGCACTTGGCGCAGCCGCTGCCGAGAACTTCGATCTTCATGGTCATCACTCCTTGTGCTTGATGGCTGTGTCCAGCAGCCGTATGATTTCTATGGAGCAGCATCGGTGGCGCGGGCTCAATCTTCTGCAATCCCCCTGCGTGCATGCGCCGGTCATGCTACTAACATCCTCCAGACATCTGGCACCATCAATGACTGCCTGCAAGACCATCTGCTTGCTAACCCTGCTGCACCAGCAGACAATTTCGCTGTCGGGTGCTTCCAGAATATTTTCCGTATAGTGTTCAGTCATCGAGTCAACCTATAGGATGATGTTGAACAGATAGCCGACCATCACGATCGCCACGGCCACCACCCCGAAGAAGGTGGCCAGCAGCG
Organism: Desulfuromonadales bacterium; assembly: GCA_023701265.1. GTDB lineage: Bacteria > Desulfobacterota > Desulfuromonadia > Desulfuromonadales > BM103 > VAUL01. Next base: position 12,393 of record JAMPXI010000048.1, read on the forward strand.
GTTTCTTCAGGACATTGCTGAGGATCACAGCTTCGGGGAGGGACAGGGCGGTGACCGCCATCATGAAGGCGAGCACCGTGCCGATTGCCATCCCCTTAGCGGTGAGCGCCTGGACGATGGGGATCACCCCGGCGGCGTTGGCATAGAGCGGTACGCCCAGGGCCACCGCCAGCGGCACAGCAAAGGGGTTGTCGCGCCCGGCCCACTTGACCAGGAAGTCCTGCGGCACATAGCCGTGGATGAAGGCACCGATGCCGATGCCTATGACCACGTATGGCCAGATTTTTTTCAGCAGCCCACTGGTGTAATCGCGAGCATAGGCAAACCGTTCCGGCCAGCTCTGCTCGGCAATCTCGCTATCCCCTACCTTGATCTCCCAGACGTAATCCTGGACATATCTTTCCATCTTCAGCCGGCCGATGACGATGCCGGCGACGATTGCCACCAGCAGGCCGGTGCCGACGTAGATCAGCGCAATTTTCCAGCCGAACATCCCCCACAGCAGGATCAGCGCCACCTCGTTGACCATCGGCGAAGAAATCAGAAAGGAAAAGGTCACCCCCAGCGGCACCCCGGACTCGACGAAGCCGATGAACAGCGGCACTGCTGAACAGGAACAGAACGGGGTGACCACCCCGAGCAGAGCCGCCATGACGTTGCCGACGTACTCCCGTTCGTGGGAGAGAATCCGCTTGGTACGCTCAGGCGGGAACCAGGAGCGGATGATGGCGACGGCGAAGATGATGACTGACAGCAGAATGAAAATCTTGAGCGTATCGTAGATGAAGAAGTGCAGCGCTCCGCCAAGGTGGGTCTCGATACTCAGTCCAAGCCAGTGAACCACGATCAGGTCGGCAAAGATTTCGAGAAAGCTAAACATTCGGGAAGTCCATTATTGTCTGATCAATTAATCATATTAACGACAAAAAAAGAGGCGCCTTCATTCACCCGGTACGGAGCAGGTCGTGGCGGTGGCCGGCCTCACTTTTCATGATCGCAGCAGCCAAGTCGATGATGGCCAGGACTTCGGGATGCTTGACTGCGTAGAAAATCCGCAACCCGTCCTTGCGGCGGGTGAGAATGCCGGCTTTCTGCATCATGTTGAGGTGGCGCGAGACGTTGCTCTGTTCCTGCTTGATGGCCGGGAAGATCTCGCAGACGCAGCGTTCGCCGTCGCGCAACAGTTCAAGAATGCTCAGGCGGGTTTCCTGGGCAATGGCCTTGAGGATGTCGGCATGAAGGCTTTGGGGGGTGGCGGTCATAGGCAGTCCTGTATGAGTGCGTGCGCATACGGTAGCATGTTGACTGTTTGCGTCAAGAGGAAATGCGACGACGGTGAACCGATGTTCAGGTGCGCAGGCGGTAGCTGCGCCCGATCAGGATGGCGGCCCAGGCGAACAGGGCCAGCGCCATCAGGATGCTGACCGCAAAGGCCGTGGTGAAGGAGAGATCTCCCTGGCCGAGCAGGGCATGGCGAAAGCCGTCGATCAGGTAGAAGAGCGGGTTGAGGTGCGACAGCCCGGCCCAGGCCGGAGGGAGGATCGAGATCGGGTAGAAAACCCCGCCGAGATAGATCAGCGGCAGGAGGATGAAGTTGGTGTACATCGCCAGGGAGTCGAAGGAGTTGGCGTAGATCGCGGTGATGATGCCGAACTGGGCGAAGAGGAAGCTGGCCAGCACCGCCATGGCCACGACCAGCAGCGGGTGGGCCCAGGGGAGCGTGGCGAAGAACAGCGAGATCAGCCAGACCACCACGCCGACCGACAGCCCGCGCAGCATGGCCGCCAGGGTGTAGGCCATGATGAACTGCGCCGGGGTCAGCGGGGTGACCAGCAGGTCGACGATATTGCCGAGATAGCGCGACATGAACAGCGATGAGGCGGCGTTGGAGAAGGAATTGTTGATCACCCCCATGAGGATCAGCCCGGGGATGACGAACTGGGCGTAGCTGAACCCCTCGAGCACGCTGATCCGCGTGCCGAGGGTGGCGCCGAAGATGAACAGGTAGAGCGCGGCAGTGATCACCGGGGTCACCAGGGTCTGCGAAGCGACCCGCAGGAAGCGCCGGACCTCCTTCTGGAAGAGGGTGTAAAAGGGCAGCCAGGGGATGAATTCGGGGAGGCGGGGATCGCTCATCCGGGTTCTCCGCCGTTGGCCGGGGCGTCCTTGGTAATCTGCAGGAAAACCTCCTCCAGCCCGGCCCGCTTGGTCTCGAGGTCGGCGACCGGCATCTCAAGCCGGCCGAGCAGATCGAGCAGGTCGCCGGTCGTCTGCGGCGGCGGCAGGGTCAGCCGGACGGTACTGCCGCCGCCATCGAGCTGGGCGCCCCAGGCCAACAGTTCCGCAGGAAGGCTGCTCGCCGGTTCGCGCAGATGGACGATGACGCCGCGGGTGCCGAGGCGCTCGACCAGGGCGCCGGTGGCTTCCAGCGCAATCAGCTCGCCATGATGCATGATGGCGATGCGGTCGCACATTTGCTCGGCCTCCTCGAGGTAGTGGGTGGTGAGCAGAATGGTGGTTCCCTCGCGGTTGATCTCGCGCACAAACTCCCAGAGGGTATGGCGAAGTTCCACGTCGACCCCGGCGGTCGGTTCGTCGAGGATCAGCAGCTTTGGTTTGTGCAGCATCGCCTTGGCAATCATGAAGCGCCGCTTGAGACCGCCGGAGAGCTTGATCATCACCTTGTGCAGATGCGGGCCGAGGCCAAGGCGCTCGATCAGCCGCTGCCGCCAGACCGGATCGACGCGCACCCCGTAGTAGCCGGCGTGGAACTTGAGGGTCTGATCGATGGTGAAAAAATTGTCGATCACCACTTCCTGGTGCATCACTCCGACCAGGCGGCGGGTGGTTCGGTAGTCGCGCCGGTTGTCGTAGCCGAACACCTCGATGTGGCCGCCGCCGATGCGGGTGACCCCGGCAATCATATTGATGGTGGTGCTTTTCCCCGCGCCGTTGGGGCCGAGCAGACCGAAGATCTCTCCCGGCGTGATGCTGAAGGAGATCCCCTTGACGGCAGGCTGGCCATCGTATTGTTTGTTCAGATCAAGAATGGCAAGGGCGGGCGTCGTCATTACTTTTCTTTATGCCGGGGCGGACCGGATTGTCAAGCGCTGGACGGAAGTCGATGCGCGTGGTAAACCGTTAAGAGATGCCGGCCGTGAGCCGGCTCTCAAGGAGGAGTCCACGGATGTACAAGACCTGGCCGCTATGGAGTGGAGCTTTGTTGCTGGTGTTGTGTTCGGTGCTGCCGGTGCCGGCGGCCATGCAGGTGGAGGGGACGCAATCCCTGCGCCTGCCGAAAGCGGCCCTCGATGTGGCCGCAACCCTTGATGGCAGCAAACTGTTTGTCCTGCTCAAGGGTGGCGAGGTACAGATGCTCGCCCCGACCGGGGAGGTGCTCGAGCGCTTCACCGTGCCGGACGCTGCCGAGCAGCTGGCCGTCTCCCCGGAGGGGGACCGGTTGTACGTGACTGCCGGGCAGGAACTGCACATTGTCGAAGTTGCCGCGATCCATGTGCTGCCGGTCCTCAATTCGCCGGCCAAGGGGGCCGACGATGCCCCCGTAACCCTGACGGTCTTCAGCGACTTTCAATGCCCCTACTGTTCGCGGTTGGTGCCGTTCGTCGACGAGGTGCTGGCGAAGAATCCCGGCAAGGTGCGTGTCGTGTTCAAGCAGTTCCCCCTGCGCATGCACAACATGGCCCTGCCGGCGGCCATGGCCAGCCTGGCGGCGCGCGACCAGGGGAAGTTCTGGCCGATGCACGACCTGCTTTTTGCCAACTCCAGCCAACTGAGCGAAGAGAAGCTCCGTGCCCTGGCCAAAGACGCTGGACTCGACCTGGCGCGTTTCGACAAGGACCGCAACTCCCAGCAGCTGCGCGACGAGGTGCTGCGCGACCAGGGCCTCGGCCAGCAGGCAGGGGTGCAGGGGACGCCAACGGTGTTCCTCAACGGCAAACTGCTGCGTGAGCGCACGCCCCCCGGCGTCCAGATGCTCATCGACCGGGAAGCGGCACGGGCAAAAGGTCCGGCCAAATGATCGGAAGAGTTGTCGTGCTGGCGGGGCTGCTCCTGCTCGGTGCGGCCTGTGCCCGCCCGGTTTTGCCGCCGCCTGCCGATCTTGCCTTCGCCGCCCTGGGCCTCCGCAGCATCGCCGTGGGCCCGATCGGTTATGCGACGCACCAGCCAGGGGAAATGTGCAGCACCTTCATCGATGAGGATCTCCGCAGTGCCTTGGTACGCGAGCTGCGCCGCCGGGGATATGATGCTTTTGCGGTTGGCAACCGTGTGCCGCGGTCCTTTTCGGCCGGATCCCCGTCACCACTGCCCGGCGACCCGCCGCCGGCCGGCTCGCTGTTATCAGCCGGAGGGGAAGGGCTGCTGCAAGTCTGGATCGAGGAGTACTGGGAAAATACCCTGTGTGGTTGGGAAGGACCGAAATATTTGACCATGGGGGCGGTCGGTATCCTCTATGCCGGCTCGCCGCCACGGGAAGTCTGGCGAAGCCGGAGCCGTGCTGAGGAGCATGGGGATTACCGGGCGCACGACCTGATCTGGATCACGACGGAACGGGTCACCGACCGATTGCTGGCATCGCTGCCAGCCGGACCGGGGTGGACAGGGCCGCGCTGACGCGACCGTCGGTTCAGGCGGCGTCGGCAGCCGTGGGTTCGTCCGCGACCGGAGCTTTTTTCTTGCCGAAGAAGTAGGCCAGCCAGATGCCGACCTCATAGAGGATGAACATCGGCACGGCGAGCACGGTCTGCGACACCACATCAGGGGGGGAGAAGATCGCGCCGAGGATGAAGCAGATCAGCAGCGCGTACTTGCGGTTGCGTGACAGAAAGGCGTAATCGACCACCCCGATGCGGGCCAGGAAGAAAATCACGATCGGCAGCTCGAAGGTGATACCGAAGGCCAGCAGCATCTGCCCGGCGAGCGACAGGTAGCTGCCCATGGAAAGCATCGGAATCACTTCGCCGCCGGCGGTGCCGGCCTGAACCAGGAAGCCGAACATCAGCGGGAAGGCGACAATGAAGCCGAAGGCGGTGCCGGCGATAAAGCAGGCCGAGCTGAGCACGACGAATGGAATGACGTAACGTTTTTCATGGGCGTACAGCCCTGGCGCAATGAAGCCCCACAACTGCCAGAAGATCACCGGCAGGGCCACCAGCAGTCCGGCAAAGGCGCCGATTTTCAGGTAAGCGAAGAACGGTTCGGTAGCAGTGAGGAAGACCAGCTTGGTTCCGGCCGGGAGCGCATCACGCAGCGGCCTGGAGATCAGCAGGTACATCTGCTCAGCATAGTTGTAGCAGATCATGAACGCCACGAGCCAGGCGATTCCCGCCCGGACCACCCGTTTACGCAGCTCTTCGAGATGATGCATCAGCGACATGCGGCCGTCATCCATCTTTCGGCTCCGGGCGGGCTGAGTTGGTGGCTACGGCAGCGGTCTCTTCGCCTGCTGCGGCAACGGTCGCCGCCGGTACGGGGGTAGCGGTTTCCGCAGGGCAGTTCTCGTCATTGGCATTCGCTTCCGGCGGATACGGATCGAGGGTGCCGGGCGGATGGATCTTCCCCTCCGCCAGCAACTTCTGTCGCAACTCCTGGGAGCGCGCGGCCCGTGCCTCGTCTTCGAACGTCTGCTTGAGTTCATCGGTGGCGCGGCGGAACTCGGCAAACCCTCGTCCCAACGCGCGCGCCAGATCGGGGAGGCGCTTTGGGCCGATAACCACCAGGGCGATCACCGCAATCAGCAGCAGTTCCGGAAAGCCGATACCAAACATTTAAGTCAACCTTGCTGGAATGAGACCCTGTCAACAGAGTCTGCCGAGGATACCGGCTGGCGCGCTCCCTGTCAAGCACGCTAAGGGATAAATGTTTGACATATCAGGGCTTTTGCCATAGGATTGCGAACTTACGCCCGACAAGGATAGGCACTGCATGCCCCATACCGAACTCATTCAGGAAATCCGCAGCCTCGCTGCCGAGCACGATGCCCTGATCCTAGCCCACAACTACCAGCGCGATGAAGTCCAGGCCGTTGCCGACATCTGTGGCGACTCCCTCGGCCTTTCGCAGGAGGCCGCTCGCACCGACAAACAGGTGATCGTCTTCTGTGGCGTGCACTTCATGGCCGAAAGCGCGGCGATCCTCGCTCCGGAGAAAGTCGTCCTGATCCCGCGTGCCGATGCCGGCTGCCCGATGGCCGACATGATCACTCCCGACGGCGTGCGGCTGATGCGTGAGCGCCACCCCGGTGCGCCGGTGGTCACCTACGTCAATTCCAGCGCAGCGGTCAAGGCCGAGAGCGACATCTGCTGCACCAGCGCCAACGCCGTGCGCGTGGTCAATTCCCTCGCCGAGAACGACGTCATCCTCACCCCCGACCGCAATCTCGGCACGTACATCGCCCGCCACACCAGCAAGCGCTGCCACCTCTGGGACGGCTACTGCCCGACCCATGACCGGCTGGCGGTCGAAGATATCAAACGGGCGCTGGCCGACTATCCGGACGCGGTCTTCATGGCTCATCCCGAATGCCCGCCGGAGATCCTCGATCTCGCCCATCATATCTGCTCGACCAGCGGTATGTACGTTTATGCACGGCAGAACCCGGCGCGCCGGTTCATCGTCGGTACCGAGGCGGGGATTCTTTACCGTCTGCGCCTCGAGAACCCGGAGAAAGAATTTATCCTGCCAACCACCCGGCTGATCTGCCCGAACATGAAGCTGAC
>JAMPXI010000049.1 GCA_023701265.1 Desulfuromonadales bacterium
CGGCAATTGCCGCGTTGCTCTCTCCAAAATAATCGACTCTGAATGTTGACAAATTCCCCGCCAGTGTTCTCCAGCTTTCCACTCCGACGTTTCCGGTTCCCTTCTGCAGGGCATCCCCAAATCGTCTGAAGGTAATCTGTTCGCCGACATCGGCAACATCGCCGTCCAGATTCAGGTCCATGGTCACTCGCACCCTGTCTGCGTCGGCTACTTCAAACCCGGCATTCGCTGTACGCAGCGGATCAAGGCCGGCATGACGGAGATCCCTGGAAAGAACTTCCAAAGAGATCCGCCCGCCTCTCTGGGCATCAATTATCCTGTTCTGGTCAGTGTATGTACGACTTGATGTTATATACATGTTCGTAATCAGCAGGGCGACAGCCGATCCCAGTGCAATCGCCACCAACATTTCGACCAGGGTAACCCCGCTTTGCCGTGTCATCAGATCCCCCGCCACAATGATCTGATGTCTACCTCATGATTCCCTTTGGAATCCTTCCATCCGACTTTCACATTGACCCAGCAAGAGGACGGTGCCGGATCCGTAATCGGCGGCGGTGGCGCCCCATTGCACGTTGCCTCCCAGTTTCTTGTGTAAACCCCGCCACCGGATTGATCGCCGGCAATATTGTCACTGCTGAAAGCAAGGCCTGCCGTCTTGAACTCCGCATAGTTTCGGAATGACAGCAATTCCTCCATCTTGTCCTGCGCCAGAAAGGTTGCCTGTGACATCTGGTTAGTCATGGCGTTGCTCTGAATGCTCATAAAGGTCATCGCAGTGATCGCCAAGGCTGAAATGGAAAAAACAAAAAGCGCGACCAACACCTCGACGAGGGTGAATCCCGCTTTGTTTTTCGAATTTCGTCTCAGCCAACCCCACCGGTTCACAAGCGCAAACCTCCCCCCGGAAACCATCAGTAAAGCTTAGCCATGGCATGAAAATAAATCAATAAAAAACAAGAGCTTGCGTTAGGCTGTCGGCTGACTCGCCCCGCCACCGGCAGTTCGATGTTCAGGCGGCGTTGGCCATGATCGGTCGCAGGGGATGCCATCGCTCGCACGTCAGGAATGAGGCTATCTCTTCTCATCCAGCACCCGTACCTTGCACGCAATCGCCTCCTTGTGCGAGAGACGCAGCAGGGTGGCGAGCTGGCGGGCGATGGCATCCTCGAACTTGTCGAGGGTACCGTCGGCGTAGATGAGCCTCCACACCCCTTCCATGATCGTCAGCTTTTCCTCCGTGGAGAAGTGGGCGTTGATCTCGCGGGCGAACTGGTACAGATCGGTGCTGCCGCGCTGATGGTCGCGGGCGAAATCGACCAGTTCGGCAATGGTATCCGCCGGCAGGCTGAACATCCCCCCCAGCAGATCGTGCACAATCCGCTCCTCGACCGCCTGATATTGCCCGTCGCTGTGGGCGACTTCGAGCAGCAGCGCGCAGGTCGCGACCTGCACGCGGGTAAAGCTTTCTCCGGCACTGGCCGGACGTTCGTTTTGCAATAGACTCAGAATCTTGCCAATCATCGAAAAACCTTCCAAAAACAAGATGGGTGGTTCCCCCCTTTGATAAAGGGGGGCAAGGGGGGATTTCTCGCCTGGCAAACTGCAAATCCCCCTAAATCCCCCTTTCTAAAAGGGGGACTTCACAGCTTCATATCTGCCGTGCCAGCACAATCCCCACCCACGCCGCCAACAGACAGAGCACGACATTGAGCAGCACGTTGAAAAACGCGGCACCGACGCTGCCGGACTCCATCAACCGCACGGTTTCGTAGGAGAAGGTCGAAAAGGTGGTGAAACCACCCAGGAAACCGACAGCCAGACCGATACGCAGGTTGCCGCCGAGCAGCGGGTGGTGCAGATCACCACCCATCAGCAGGCCGATTACCAATGAACCGATGAAATTGACGGCGAGCGTGCCGAAGGGGATCGGCCCGGCAGCGAAGGTATGAATCCAACTGGAGAAAAAATAGCGGGCCAGGCACCCGAGGGCGCCGAACACTCCGACGTAGAGAGTCTGCATCGGCTAGAAATGCGTATGAATGACCGCGTCGAGTTCCGAACCGCAAGCCGGGCAAAGAACCTTCGGGCGCTCTTGCTGCGGGGTCGTGGTGCAAGCGGCGGCGAGCAACAACAGGATACAGATTACAAGCGGGAAGAGGATTCGCATGACAGCTCCTTCACAATTGCTCCTAAAAGTTTTTCGCAGGCCAAGGCTCTTCACTCCTTACGCCTGGCTCCTCGCGATTTCAAGTTGTTTTAATTATCGGTGGGCTTGCCCGGACTGTCAACCGAAGAGGTGGCTGGCACTTGCCAAAAGACATTCAATTTGATATATCTATTAGCACTCGGACAGCAAGAGTGCCAACGCCTTGATATCACGGAGAGCAACTGAATGAGCCAAACGTATCTGCCGGTTGTCGGTGACGGCTTCGAACACTACATGGCCCAGGTCAACCGCTTTGACCTGCTCACCGCGGAAGAAGAGCATGAACTGGCGGTTCGCCTGCAGCGTGACGGCGACCTGGAAGCGGCGCACCGGCTGGTCTGCGCCAACCTGCGTTTCGTGGTCAAGGTCGCCCTGGAATACCGTGGCTACGGCCTGCGCCTGCTCGACCTCGTCCAGGAAGGAAACATCGGCCTGATGCAGGCGGTACGCAAGTTCGACCCGGAACGCGGCCTGCGCCTGATTACCTATGCGGTCTGGTGGATCCGCGCCTATATCCAGAGCTACATCATGAAAAGCTGGTCACTGGTCAAGATCGGCACCACCCAGGCGCAAAAGAAACTGTTTTACAAGCTGGCGCAGACCCGCAACGCTCTGCGCAACCTCACCGGGGCGGCTTCCGCCGCGGAGGTTGCCGATGAACTCGAAGTGGATCAGGCGGTCGTCGAAGAGATGGACCGGCGCCTCGGTCAGCGCGATCTTTCCCTCGATGTTGAACTGGGTCAAGGAGACAACTATACGCTGCTCGACATCCTCCCCGACCGGCGTGCCAGCCAGGAAACGACCTTGATCGCGCGTGAGGAACGCTGCCTGCTCGGCAACCGGACTCGGGTCGCACTCGCAGTCCTGCCTTCTCGTGAACGGCAGATCATCGAGCAGCGCATCCTTGGTGACAAACCGCGGACCCTGCAGGAAATCGCCGACGAGTTCGGCATCAGCCGCGAGCGGGTCCGCCAACTTGAGCAAAGCGCCCTGCGGCGACTGAAGGTTGCGCTAGCCGACTTGGAAGACCGGTGAAAGGCGAGTTGCGCGGAGCGGGACGAAACCAGAACGCCCCTTTCGAGGGGGAACGACACTGATTGATGGAAGATCTGTGCTAATCAACATTGACATTCGCCACGGGTTATCGTTATCTAGTGCCTCGGGCAATTCATCCCTGAGGTAAACCATGCACCGTCTTCTCTTCCCAGCCGCCATCGTCACCCTGACGCTGATCCTTCCTGCCTGCACTCCGCAGACCGTGGTGCCGCCGGCAAAGCAGGCCAGCGTCTACTTCCAGGAAGGGGAATCGTTCTTTGAGCAAGGGCTCTATCCGGATGCCATCGCGTCTTGGGAAAAGGTCCGGGACAGCTACTACTCCCCCGAACTCAACATTCTTGCCGAGATGAAAATTGCCGAGGCCCATTTCCTTTCCGAGCAATACATCGAGGCGGCAGCGGCCTACGAAGCGTTCCTCAAAAGCCACCCGGAACATGCGAAGGTGCCGGACGTCCTCTTCCAACTCGGCCTCTGCTACATCAATCTGATGGCCGACAAGGATCAGGACCAGAGTTCAACCCGGCAGGCACTTGCAGCTTTCGAAATGCTCCAGCAGCGCTTTCCGCAGGATCGCCGCAAGGAAGAGGTCCAGATTTACATCGATCGCTGCCTCAACCAGTTGGCCGCCAACGAAGTGGTCATCGGGGAATATTATCTGAAGGCCAAGCAATACCAGGCAGCGATCAACCGCCTGGAGGGGGTGTTCACAAAATACCCCAACTACTACGATCGCGCCGAAGCCTACTACCTTCTCGGCCAGGCCTATATGCTTGCGGGCGACAAAGTCAAGGCCAGTGAAGCGTTCAACGCGCTGTTCAACCAGTTTCCTCACAGCGAGTACATCCTCGCCGCCCAGAAGTTCATCGACAAGAACTATTGAGGCCAAGCCCCCTCCCCGCCTGAGCACCTTGTATACAGTATAATTCCCCCTTGACTTGCCCCCTGCGTCATACTATAAAAGTTAGGCCTTTATAACGGGATTTTACCATCCCTGCCCAACGGTTCACTGGGCATCGCACCACCCCGAAATCATTGATTTATTGCCTCCATAAGAGGCGTTTCATCCCTTCCTTTTCGGAAGGAGCGCGCTAGTCGTTTCACGGATCATCCCATTTCGGGATCATGCCGAAAATTCTATCAGGAGGAGAGAGATGTCCGATTTCGGTACACTGGAAAGTCGCGTTCGTCGCAAGTCCCTGCTCAGCAAGGTCATGAAACCCGAGGACACCATCAAGTTCTTCTCGGCCGGCCAGAACCTCATGTGGTCCGGCTTCACCCCGGCCGGCTACCCCAAGGTGGTGCCCATCGCCCTGGCCGAGCACGTTGAGAAGAACAACCTGCAGGGCAAGATGAAGTTCAACCTGTTCATCGGCGCCTCCGTCGGTGCGGAAACCGAAGACCGCTGGGCGACCCTCGACATGATCGACCGCCGCTGGCCCTACCAGACCGGCAAGAACATTGCCGCCGGCATCAACGCCGGCCGCATCCGCATGGGTGACAAGCACCTTGGCCACTTCGCCCAGGACATCAGCTACGGCTTCTATACCGAGAACGGCCGCTACGACATCGGCATCATCGAAGTTTCGGCGATCACCGAAGACTGCGGCCTGGCGCTGACCACTTCCTGCGGCATCGTCGCCGAAGCGATCAACCTGTGCGACAAGATCATCATCGAGGTCAACACCGGACAGCCCTCCTTCGAGGGGATGCACGACATCCACATGCAGCAGAAGCCGCCGCACCGCGCGCCGTTCCTGATCACCGCGGCCGACAGCCGCATCGGCACCCCGTACGTGCCGTGCGACCCGGACAAGATCATCGCCGTGGTCGAGTCGAAACTCCGTGACAAAGGCCGTGCCTTCACCGAGATGGACGACACCTCGGAAGCGATCGCCGGCCACATCATGGATTTCTTCGCTCATGAGATCAAGATGGGCCGTCTCCCCGAGAACCTGCTGCCGCTGCAGTCGGGCGTCGGTTCGATCGCCAACGCGGTCGTCGGTGGTCTGGCCAAGGGGCCGTTCCACAACCTGTCGGTCTACACCGAGGTTCTGCAGGACACCATGCTCGACTTCTTCGACGGCGGCAACCTGCGCTGCGCCTCGTCCTGCTCGCTGTCACTGTCGGAAAGCCCGGGCTTCCCTCGCTTCTTCGACAATTGGGAGAAGTATTTCAGCAAGATCACCCTGCGCCCCCTGTCGATCTCCAATGCCCCCGAGCCGATCCGCCGCCTCGGTTGCATCGCCATGAACACCCCGGTCGAGTTCGACATCTATGCCCACGCCAACTCGACTCTGGTCGGCGGTACCCGCATGATCAACGGTCTCGGCGGCTCCGGCGACTTCCTGCGCAACGGCTACCTGAAAATCATGCACACCCCGTCGACCCGGCCGAGCAAGACCGATCCGAACGGGATCACCTGCGTGGTACCGAAGGCGCCGCACATCGACCACACCGAGCACGACCTCGACGTGCTGGTCACCGAGCGGGGTCTTGCCGACCTGCGCGGCCTGGCGCCGAAGGATCGCGCCAGGAAGATCATCGAGAAGTGCGCTCATCCGGAATATCAGCCGATTCTGACCGACTACTTCGAAATGGCCAAGAAAGAGACGTTGGCCAAGGGTATCGGCCATGAGCCGCAACTGTTCGACCGCGCCTTCAAGATGCAGCTCAACCTGGCGCAGAACGGCACCATGAAGATCAAGAACTGGGACATCAAAGTCGACCTCTGCGAATAAGCAGAAACGTCATTCTACCCGTTACATCCAACGGCCCGCCGGATTTCTCCGGCGGGCCGTTGTGTTTTTGGTGGTATCGTCTGCTCGATCTATGCTGAAGCGGGGGACACCAGGATTGGGATCTCAAGGTAAAACGTGCTCCCCTGCCCCTCCCCGGCAGATTCAGCCCAGATTCTGCCTCCGTGCAACTCCACAATCCGCCGCGCCATTGACAGGCCGATTCCCGTCCCGCCTTCTGCCTTGTCAAGTCTTTCGAAAAGCTCGAAGATTCTTTCCAGATATTGCGGCGGGATACCGATACCGTTGTCGCGAACCCAGCAGAGCAAGTGCTGGCCATCAACCTTGCCACCTATTTCGATCTGCGGAGATTGCCGGTCTCGGGAAAATTTGGCGGCATTCTCAATAAGATTCAAGAACACTTCGCGAAGCCGGTCAGCATCCCCGTGCACCATTGGCAGGCCGTCGCTAAAGTCAACTAAGGTTGTGACCTTGTCAAGCACCCCTCTGGCCAACTCCAGGGCTTGGTGGACCGTTTTGACAAGATCGACTGGATGTGGGTCGCCGATGGCCCTCCCGGACCGGGCCAGTTGCAGCAGATTGTCCAGCAGGGTGCTCATTTGCACCGCAGCGCTTTCGATAAAATCGAGATCGATTGCCAGACAGTCCTTATTGCCTTGCTCTAAATCATCCCTGAGTTGCCCGACGAAGCCAGCGATTGTCACCAGCGGTGTTTTGAGATCGTGCGAGACCGTATAGGTAAACTGTTCGAGTTCAGAGTTGCGCTGCTCAAGCTGAATGATCAGTGCCTGGCGCTCGGATTCGACCTGTTTGCGTTCAGTTATATCGGAAATGATGTGAATGGCGCCATACAACTTGCCGTCATCATCGAGAATCGGATCGACGCGCGTCTCCCACCAGCGCTCGCGGTCCTGGTATTCCGAAGTTTCGCTTTGCTTGCTTTTGAGCATGGTGGCGAATGGGCAGGCGTGGGTCGGTGCATGGCTGTGATGCACCAGCTCCCAGCAATGGCGCCCGACGATCGCCTGCTGCTCTTCCGCAACCAGCCGTTCAAACGCCTGATTGCAGTGCAGAATGCTAAAATCCTTGTCGAGAATGACCATCGCATCGCGAACGGCATTGAAGGTGAGTTGCCATTCGTTGGCCAGCGCCTGCAAAGTCCGCTCGACACGCAGGCGCTCGGTTACGTCCTGGACGACCACCAGGCCGCCAATGATCTCGCCGCCAACGTCGCGCAGCGGCATGGCCGAGTGGGTGATAGTCTTGCGCTTGCCGTCGAACGTTTCGATATCGATCAGCTCGTCGAGCGAGCTTTCGCCGTTGCGGATCGCCCGGGCCATCCCCCACTCTTCGGAGGCAATCGGCCGGCCGCTGTCGACCCACCACCCCTTGTAGACATCGTACTCCTCGATGCCGACGCTCCGCTCTCCCCCCCAGATCTCCACTCCGGAACTGTTGCTCAGCGTGATTTGGCCATGCCGGTCGGCTAGCCAGACACCGACCGGGAGCGACTCGATAATCTGCTGGAGCTGATTCTTACGCTGGTCGAGCAGCAGCATCGCCTGCCGCCGTTGAATAAGGTTGGCCAGCAGGGCCACGATCAGCCATGAAAGCAGTATCAGACTGATTCCCCCGGTCCAGACCAGCTCAGGATGATCCTGATAGAAGGAGTTGGGCCGATTTCGTACCACGCTCCCCTTGGGGAGTGCCGCTTCGTCGATATGGTGAAGCTGCAGGGCCGGATAATTGAAAGTCGGCCGGGTTGGAATGTTGCGCTGCACTGGAAGGTTTTTCGGCGCTTCGCCTTGCAGGATCCGCAATGCCAGGGAGGCGGCGGCTTCCCCCTGCAGTGCTGCGCTGGTGATGATTCCGCCCACCCCCGCATCGCCGATGCCGTGCTCCCAGAGACTATAGAAGGGGAGGTCAGTATTTTCGGTGATCAGGGCGATGCTCCCTTGCGGCGCCAGTGCCATGCCCACGCGGTCGCGGGCGATGCCTGTGTGCAGGATCACCGTATCGGCGGGGAGCTGCCGCAATGCCGAGGTGAATTCGGCAAGGGTGAGGTCGGCCAGTTCGACAAAATCGACACGCTCGCGAAACGCCGCGCTCGATTGCTGGAAGCGCTGGCGGTTTATCCGCCCCGTGACACTGGAGTCGGCGATAAAGGCAATCTGCCTGGCCTGCGGATGGAGGCGCAGGATCAGGTCGATGGTGCCGGCCATGTCGATCTCTTCGAGCACGCCGGTGATGCGCGTCTGCCCGGCGACCAGTTCGTCGGACAGGTTGTTAATGCCGCAGAAAACCACGGGCACCCCGGGAAAGAGTTGGTCCCGGCGCGGCAGGACGAACCGCAGGGCGGCGTCGTCGGCGACGATCAGCACATCGGGCTGGAGTTGTCGGTACTTGGACAGAAGAAAGGCTTCCGCTGTGGGGGCAAGCTGTTCGGGATTGAAGCGCATGGCGTCGAGGTATTCGACGGAGAAATCGATAGTGCTGTTCGCACGCGCGAGTTCTTTGCCAATGGCCGAGGAAATGCCGTCAGACCAGGGATAGCCGGGGTGGTAGGAGTTGATCAGCAAGATCCGGTGGCGCAGCAGATAGTGATCGGCGCGTAGCGGCGCGACCATGCCGCCAAGAAACAAAAGGACCAGGAGCAGCAGCCGGCCGGCAGCGGTCCGGTTGATGGCGCAGGCCAGAAAAATGCGAGGGGTGTCGATGGTGGTTGTCGGCATCAGGGGTCATTCCAGAGGGATTAAATGGGCAGGGTGAAGTAGAAGGTACTGCCGAGGCCGCACCCCGCCGATTCGACCCAGATCCGACCGCAGTGCTCCTCGACGATGCGGCGCACGATCGCCAGGCCGATGCCGCCCCCCCCGCTGCCCGGATCGAGTTGCTCGAACAACCCGAAGACCTTTTCCTGGTACTCGGCCGGGATGCCGATGCCGTTGTCGCGGACATGGCAGAGCAGCTCATCCTTCCCGATCACGCAACCGATCTCGATGCACGGATCGGGTTGATCGGCGGTGAATTTAGCGGCGTTCTCCAGCAGGTTCTGAAAAACTTCGCGCAGACGAATGGGATCGCCCATGATGACGGGCAGTTCGGCGGGGAACTCCACCCGTAGCCGGGCATGGGCAAGACGGTCGCCAACCTGCTCGATCGTTTGCTGCACCAGCACCGGCAGGTCAACCGGCTGTGGTTCGCCGATCGTCCGGCCGGCCCGCGACAGCTGCAACAGGCTGTCGAGCAGTTCCCGCATCTGGTTGGCGGCGTTGCGGATAAAGTCCAGGTCGGCCTTGACGTTGGCGGGCTCGTCATCGGCCAGGTCCTGCGTCAACTGGCCGGTGAAGCCGAGGATCGTGACCAGGGGACTTTTCAGGTCGTGGGAGACGGTGTAGGTGAAGCGTTCCAGCTCGGTGTTGCGCTTTTCCAACTCGCCGATCAGTTGCTGGCGTTCGTTTTCAGCTCGTTTTTGTTCGGTGATGTCGAAGCAATGCCCGATGTAGCCGACGAACTCGCCGGCGCTGTCGTAGTTCGGCGTCCCCATATCCCTGATCCACCGGTATTCACCGTCGGCATGCCGTAACCGATACTCCACATCGAAGGGCTCGCGCCTGTCGAAGGCCGTGGTATAAACCCCCAGGCAACGGTCGAAATCGTCGGGGTGAACCCCTTCCGCCCAGCCGTTGCCCAATTCCTGCTCAAGGGTGCGGCCGGTAAATTCCAGCCAGCGCCGGTTGAAGTAGGTGCACAGCTTGTCAGTGTCCGACGTCCAGATCAGCGCC
This sequence comes from Desulfuromonadales bacterium, assembly GCA_023701265.1. GTDB lineage: Bacteria > Desulfobacterota > Desulfuromonadia > Desulfuromonadales > BM103 > VAUL01. Next base: position 9,807 of record JAMPXI010000049.1, read on the forward strand.
TGCCCGGCGTCGGCCAGATTGCGGTACTGCACTTCCTTCTCGCGCAGCACGGCTTCCGCCCGCTTGCGCGCGGTGACGTCCTGAGCCAGAACCATTTTTGCCCGGCGGCCGTCAAACAGCAGGGTGTGCGTGCTGATCTCGACGTCGATCAGGGTGCCGTCCTTCTTCCGATGGCACCAGACGCCGGCGGCGTTCAAGCCTTCCCTGCCATGAGGAAGACTCACCAGCAACTCAGGCACGTCCTCCTCTGGCCGGATCTCCTTGATGGTCATGGCCAGGAACTCCTCGCGGCTGTAGCCGTAATGCGCCACGGCCGCGTTGTTCACCGCCAGGAAAGCCAGCGTCTCCAGGTCGTAGAGCCACATCGGCAGGGGATTGGCTTTAAACAGCTGGCGGTAGCGGGCCTCGCTTTCACGCAGAGATTCTTCCGCCTCCCTGCGCGCGGTGACATCGCGGATGATCATGCTGGTGCGCGGATTGCCCGCGGTATCTTTGAAGACAACGGAGGAGACCTCGGCGGGGAAACGGGAGCCGTCCTTGCGAAAAAACGTCAGTTCTCCAAAAGCCTTCCCCGTAAGGGCTCTTTCTTCCAGAAGAACGGCCAGGCGGGGATCGCTGGAGTCGACCAGTGCCGCCCGGCCGAGGGCGCGGATTTCTTCCTCGGTTCTGCCGAACATGCGGCAGGCCGCCCGGTTGGCCGAGAGGATGATGCCGTCCGGAATGGTCAACAGGACGGCATCGAGACTGTTTTCAAACAGCGTCCGGTAGCGATCCTCGCTTTGCCGCAGTTCCTCGGTGGCAGCGTCGAGCTGCTGCAAGCGCATCTGCTCCCGGTGCCGCGATCGGTGCATAATCTCGCTGATCAGGCTGACCGTCAGGCCATTGACAATCAACAGGCTCCAATGGAACAGGTCACGGCTGGCGGTGATGGTAAAACCACTCTCCGGCGGGATGTTGTAGAGAGCGGCGGCACCCGCCATGAAAGTTGCGGTCATGCCGGGACCGAAGCCACCCAGCAGCGCCGAGACGATGATCGGCAGCATGAACAGGATCAGGAGCGGGCGATCCCCGAAGGCAACGGGCAGATTGATACGCACGAGCAGCATGGCGGTGACCAGCACCACGGCGTATACATAGGGCAGCCAGCGCGGCGACACCCTCGCCGTCTGGCCAGAGGGCAAGGCATTCGCGGGCATCTTTTCGGGCACGTCCCCGGCGGCGGGGACGGCTTGCAGGACAAAATAGAAGACGCCCCCGCTGATCAGCACGAAAAATACCCCCTTGACCATGGACAGCCAGACCACGGATTCGATGTCCAGGAAAAGCAGGAGCAGCCAGTCGGACAAAAATATCCAGGCCAGCGCCAGCGCCGCGTAGGCGACAGTCGCCATGAGGATGTAGCGGTGGCGGGTGGAGAGGTTCATGTTTGAGTGTTCCCCGCGCATGGCGCGGCGCCGCAACGAAGGGGCCGAAGGCAGAAGAGCGAAGGCGTCGGGAAGTTTCGTCCTAGTAATCGACCACCTCGCCGATGACGATATGGTATTTTTCAAGCTTCCGGTACAGTGTCTTGCGATCGATGCCCAGCAGGCGCGCGGCCTTGACGCGATTGCCACCGACCCGGCGCAACGCCGCGCGGATGGTGACTTCCTCGTTTTCCCCCGAAGTCGCCAGCATGGTTTCCCGGCCGCGCCGCAACTCGGCAGGCAGATGCTCCAGGAATACCTCCGCCTGGCGGCAACGAATCAGGGCATGTTCGAGGGCATGCTTGAGTTCGCGGACGTTTCCCGGCCAGCTGTACTCCATGAACAGGTCGAGGACATCGTCGCTGATACGCTCGACCGAGCGGTTCAACTCGCGGTTGAGCTGCTGGCGGAAATGTTCGATCAGCAGGGGGATATCATCCCGGCGCTCACGCAACGGCGGGAGCTCAACGGTCACCACCTTGAGCCGATAATAAAGATCTTCGCGAATTTCCCCGCGGCGTACCTTGGCCAGGAGATTCTGATTGGTGGCGGCCACCACCCGCACATCGACATCGATCGGCGTGGAATCGCCGACCCGTTCGATCTGCTTCTCCTGGAGGACGCGCAACAGCCGGGTTTGCATGCGGGGAGAAATGTCGCCAATCTCGTCGAGGAAGATCGTGCCGCCATCGGCTTTCTGAAAACGACCGACGCGCGCCTGGACCGCGCCGGTAAAGGCGCCACGCACGTGGCCAAACAGTTCGCTCTCCAGCAAAGTGTCGGTCAGCGCCGCGCAATTGACCTTGACCAACGGGCCGTTGTGGCGTGTCCCCATGTAATGCAGCGCATCGGCGACCAGTTCCTTGCCGGTTCCCGATTCGCCGGTTACCAGCACGGTCGACGGCACATCGGCCAGATCTTCGATGAGCGCGTAGACATCCTGCATCTTGGCACTCTTGCCGACCATGCTGTGCAACTGCCGGCGCCCCTTCAGCGTCCGTTCCAGTTCATTCAGGCGGGTTTCGTCGCGCAGCACCAGTACGGCCCCGGCGAATTCGCCAGAAGGGAGGATCAGCGGGGTGCTGGTGGCACTGACCACGCAAGCCTGGTTGCTGCGGAACGAGACCTCCAGACGCGTGACGCTACCACGTCGTCGGTCACGCAAGGTGCTGTGCAGGAGCGTCTGCAGGGCCGGCACGGCGCCGACCGGAACGGCATCCGCGGGTTGACCAATCTGGTCGGCGGAAAGATCGCACAACGTTTCGGCGGCATCGTTGAAGGCAACCACGCCACCATCGCGATCGACAGTCACGATGGCCTCGCCGACGCTGCGGAAGATCCCTTCGATAACCGCCTGGAAATGCTCGTTCTCATCGCGCAGGCGCTTGAATTCCAAGGCTCGTTCGGCGGTCCGCAGCAGCACGTCCTTGGTGACCGGCTTGGCGAGATAGTCGAAGGCGCCGAGGCGAATCGCCTCCACGGCGGTCTCCATGTTGGGGGCGCCGGTCACCATGATCACCGGGGCATTCATGCCACGCCGGCGCAGTTCGCGCAACAGGTCGATGCCGGTACGCTCGCCGAGCAGGATGTCGCTGAAAATCACGTCGCACCCCTGTCGTGCGTCGAAATGGGCGATTGCCTCATCGTAGCTCGCGACCGATGTCGCTGCGTGTCCGGCGTTCCGCAGAAACGTCTCGAAGGTAAGCCGCAAGCTTTTTTCGTCATCGACGACCAGAAATGTCCCCCTCATGACATCACCTCGGTTTCTTTGGAACACGGCAATTCGATGACCACCTTGGTCCAGGCGCCCGGACTGCTGCTCAACAGCAGCCGCCCGTGGTGGGCGGTGACGATCCCATGGGAAATGCTCATCCCCAGCCCGGTCCCGGCCCCTTGCGGCTTGGAGGTGTAGAACGGATCGCAGACCTTGTCGATAAGGTCCGCGGGGATACCGATCCCGTAATCGGTAATTGACGTGCGCAGCCAGCAAGGCCCTTCATCTTCGACCAAGTGCATTTTGATCAACAGACGCTTGTGCGGATCGTATCCCGGATACTTCTGGTTAAGCGCGTAACAGGCATTGCCGATGACGTTGAGCAGGACCTGTTGGAGCTGTTGATAATGGCCGATGACCGGCGGCAGATCGGGGGCGATATCGATTTCGAGGAGGATATTTTCGTGGCGCAGGTTGACCGCGGTCAGCTTCAAGACCCCATGCAGTGCCTCGGCCAGGGAGAGCGGATGTGGCTCCTCCGGCGGCTTGCGGGAAAAAGTCAGCAGATTGCTGACGATCTCCGCCACGCGATGACCCTCGTTGATGATGTTCTGGGCAAACTCGTGCTCTTCCCGTGGAAGGTCCCGGTCCAGCAGCAGCTGGGCATAATTGATGATGCCGTTCAGCGGGTTATTGATTTCATGGGCGACGCCCGCGGACAGTTCGCCCAGAGCTGCCAGTTGGCTGGAGCGCATCGATTCCGCCCGGAGCTGTATCTTCTCGGTGATGTCGGTGGCTAGGATGATGACATTGGCCACGCTGCCATCTGGGTTTTTCAGCGGGAAAGACCGCTTTCCCCAGACCCGTCCGCTGGGGAGTTCCCTGACAACCTCGGCCGGCCGGCCGGTCTGGAACGTCTTGATGACTGGACAGTCGGAACAGGTTTCGTCGCAACCGTGCCAAAGGTCATGGCAGTGGATTCCCGTTTGCATCTTGCTTCCCGCCGCGGCGGCTTCAATGGCCACCCGGTTGGCCCAAACCAACCGCATTTGCGGATCGACCAGGGCGATCGCATCGGAGATCCCTTCCAGCAGCGCCTGGAACTCCTGGGTCAGGCGACGATACTTGGCTTCACTGCGGCGCAATTCATCTTCGGCCATCTGGCGGGCACAAAGATTGCGCCAATCGCGCAGGGCCCGTTCCACCACACGGCCGATATCGGCGAAGGTCCTCTCGGACTTGACCACATAATCGCTGGCCCCCCCCTTGATGGCTTCAACGGCGGCATGCTCATCACCCTGACTGGTCATGATCACCACCGGGAAAGAACCGAGCGAAGTTCGGTCCGCCAGCAATTCCGTCCCCTGACCATCGGGCAGTTGCAGATCGACCAGCGCCAGGTCGGGACAGAGGACGGTAATCATCTCGCGCGCTACGGCCAACGTAGGCGCCATGCCGATGTCGGCGGCGACGAAAGCGTTACGCAGATGGCGGCCGAGGAGCTCCCGATGCCCCGGGTTGTCTTCGACAATCAGGAGATTCAATGGACTATCCGTCACCCTACCCCTCTTGGTTGTGAATGTCCGTCAGCCGATTTCGACGGCAGCGAGTCACGATGCGTGCGCGACCTCACTATGGCGAAGATGAGATTTATCCGGCTCGGTGTTCAAGCCGAGCCAGAAAAGACAGAGCATGGCGATCATTTCCCGAAACGCTTCGAATTCGAGGGGCTTGACCAGGTAGCTGTTGGCACCGTGGCGATAAGCGTCAAGCAGATCCTGCTGGGCATTCGAGGTGGAGAGGATCACCACCGGCAGCCGGTGCACCTCGGGGTGCGCCTTCAACTGGCGCAGCACTTCGATGCCGTCGACCTTCGGCAAGCGCAGATCGAGCAGGATCAAATTCGGCGCGGCCTCCTGCGGCGGCCAGTTGAGCAGATAGCGCAGGGCCGCATCGCCGTCGACAAAATGGACGAGCTTCACCTCTGGCCTGATTCGGTTCAATTGGCGCCTGATCAGGTCGGCGTGCGCCTGGTTGTCCTCGACATGCACCACGATTTCTTCATTGGCCATAACTTTTCCCCCTCGATCACCCGCTGGCTGTTCTTTTGTTCGGGATCACGCAGCAATTTTTATAAAGTATACTCCGGTTGCGCCCCTTCGCTGAAAAACCCTGCTGGGGGGGTTGGCCCCGGCGGAAAACGCAGGAAGAAGGTACTGCCGGTATTGGGTCCGGCCGGTTCGGCCCAAACCTCGCCGCCGTGCATCTCCATGATGCGTCGAACCAGGGCCAGCCCGACGCCGGACCCGGCGCCCTGGCCGGGCCCATGAGCAAACAGGTCGAAAATCCTCGGCAGTACCTCCGGCGCAATGCCGCAGCCGTTGTCACTCACAGTAATCAGGAGGCTGCCACCCGGCTCAAGCGACCAGCCGATGTCGATGCGGAGCAGACGGTCCGGATCACCAAATTTGAGTGCGTTCTGCAGCAGGTTCTGCATGACTTGTCGCAAGCGCAAGGCATTACCCCAGACCGTCGGCAGATCGGGAGCAGTCACGATGCTGGCACCAGACCGGCGGAGGTCTCCGGCGAGCAGCAACTGGGTCTCGATCACCACCTGGTTGAGGTCGACCGGAGTTGATTCACTGATGGTCTGACCGATTTTCGACAAATCGAGAAGATCGTCGATCAACTGGCGCATCTTGTCAACCGCCGCGCGGATGTGCCCGAGATCCTCGGCGACCAATCCCTGGTCGTTGGCGGCAAAATCCTCGTGCAGCAGTTCGGAGTAACTGCCGATCGTCAGCAACGGCGCCTTCAGGTCGTGAGAGACCGAGTAAGTAAAGCGTTCGAGTTCGTCATTCTTCGCCGTCAGTTCTTCGGTCAGAGTCTGCAATTGCTCTTCGTTGGCGCGCAATTCCAGCTCACTGGTCTTGCGCCGGGTGATGTCGATCAAGTTGCCGACCAGTTGCGTCACCTTCCCCTTTTCGACGATCGGCTTGCCGACCACGCGTACCCAGAGGAGCCGGCCATCATCCTTCACCAGCCGGCCCTGAACGTCGATTTCGCTCTTGCCGTCAATCGCCGCGTCGAAAGCCAGGCGGACGGCATCCCAGTCCCCCTGGTGCAGCCGGTTGAAAAAATCCTGCAGGGAAAGGGGCGAGGTGTCCGCGGGGAGACTCAGCAACTCATGGAGATAGGGGGTGGCCGTCAGCCGGTCGGAGTTGAGCCGATATTCCCAGCTGCCGAAGCGCGTGAGTTTCTGCGCTTCGTTGAAGAGCCATTCGGCATGAGTGAGCCGCGACAGGCTGAAAGCCCAGACCTCTCCCTTGCCCATAATCGTGCCGAAGACAACGACGACCAGCGGGTAGATCCCCAGGAAAGGGACGGCCATGTTGCCGAGAACTTGCATGTGCATCGGTTCAGGGAGAAAACCCAGGCAAATGAACGCCAGCAGGTGGGCGATCAGCCCGGTTGCCCAGAGCTGCCACGGGGTCGGTGGCCAGTTGGCGCGACTGATCAGCCGACGGCCAAGAATGCCGATTGTACCGGCGGCCAGGATCGTGGCCAGGCCGACCCACAGACCGGGACCGGCCACTACCCAGCGGTAACCGCCGGCAATCGCCATGGCGATGAGGCCGCCGGTCCCGCCGCCGAACAGGCCCGAGATGGCCATCACGACCGTGCGGCTGTCTAACACCACCCCGGGTTGATAGACAAAGGCGGTGGCCATGCAGAGAATCCCCACCCCGCCGCACAGCACCCCGAACAGCACGTTGCCCTGACGCATGGTCCGGGGTAACCATTGGCGCAGCAGGGAATAGAGCAGCACCAGGCTGAGCAGCATGGCCAGGTTGTGAATAATTTCAATCAGCCAGGCATACATGACCGACACCCTGCTTTCTCTCTGCTACGCGGGGATCACACTTCCAAACCGCATTCTTTAATCATCGTGGCAATTTCTGCTTCGCTCAAGACCTCGATCAGCTGTTCCATTTCGCTCTCGGTGCCGGCCATCAGACGACCCGTCAATTTATAATACTGGGTACGCACCAGCGCCTGGAGCTTGCGGTTCTTCATCTTCAAATCGTAATTCTCGATGCCGGCGCGAATCGCCAGCTTCAGTTCAAAATCGTCCCACGGTTTGGTGAGAAAGCGGTAAACCTCCCCTTCATTGACCGCCCGGATGGCCGCCTCGACGGAAGCGTAGCCGGTAAGCAGCATCTTGACAACCTCGGGCTGGCGGACCGTAATGGTCGCCAGCAATTCAGAGCCGAACATACCGGGCATCCGCTCGTCAGTGATGACCACCTTGAACTTGTAACGCCGAAGAAGGGTCAGCGCTTCCTCGGCGCTGGTGGTGGTGACAATCTCGTACCCCTCATTCTGCAGCGCCCGCTGCAGCGCTCGCAGCACATGAATCTCGTCGTCGATAATCAGAATTCGATCGTCCATGATGTTCCCCCCGAGCTTCAATGTGTTTCCGTCCCGTTCAGCACCTTCTGTATCATCGCCTTATCCTCGCCCGTCAGTTCGCCGTGGATGTCGCCAGCATTCGGCAGGCGGTGACACTATCTGTAAAATCAAGTGCGTCCCGCGTCAAAAACAGCAGATCGACCAGAGACGGGTCGAGAATCGAATGCTTCATCTCCTCCATGATGCTGCGCACCTTCGGCTCAGGATGGGCGGGACGGTAGGGACGATCAGTAATCAGGGCATCGTAGACATCGGCCACGGCAACGATGCGGGCCTCAAGCGGGATTTGTTGGCCTTTCAGCCCGAACGGGTAGCCGCCGCCGGCAAAGTGCTCATGATGGTAGAGGACGATATTGACGACATGCTGGGAAAGTCCGGCTTGGGAAACCACCGAGGCCCCCCATTCCGGGTGTTTGCGCACAAAGTTGAAATCGTCTTCAGATAGTTTCCCCGGATAATTGAGAATGTGTTCGGGAATGCCCACCTTGCCGCAGTCGTGCAGCCAACTCCCCCATTGGATCTCCTTGAGCAGGGCATTGTGCAGATTGAGTTGTTCGGCAATGGCCAGGGCATAGTCGGCTACCCGGCTGCAGTGACCGCGAGTGTAGGGGTCCTTCAGCTCGATCATGCGCGCCATGGAGAGAAACATCGCTTCCCCGCCGACTTTCAGGGTGTTCACCAGCCGGTAGTGCATCAGGCTGTCCTCGATGGCGCCGAGCAGCCCGTTGTTGTCCCATGGCTTGACGATGAAGCGGAAGATCTCGCCGCGATTGATGGCATCGATCGCCGTATCGAGATTGGCGAAAGCCGTCATCAGCATGCGCTCGGTATTCGGCGACATTAATTTTACCTGGGCAAGAAAGTCGACCCCCGAGCGGCCCGGCATGCAGTTGTCGGAGAGGACCAGAGCAACCTCCCGGTTTTGCAGCAGAGCCCGCCCTTGCTCGGCATTTCCCGCCGTCAACACCTCGTATCCGCTGTCGGCCAGCAGCCGTTTGATCGCGTTAAGAATGTTCGGCTCGTCGTCGACGATCAGGATTGTTTCGTTGTTCATGGTTCTGACTCCCTTGCTCTCAGGCATTCTGCCACCATTCCGACAGACCGGATTCGGCGACGGCTGACGACAATTGGACCAGCGGCAGACGAACCGTGAAGGTCGCGCCGGCGCCGGGGCTGCTGCTGACCAGAATTTCGCCACCATGGTTCTTGACGATTTCATAGGAGATGCTGAGGCCCAGCCCGGTCCCCTTGCCCACCTCCTTGGTGGTAAAGAACGGATCGAAGATCCGCTGGCGGACCTGCTCGGGGATGCCGGCGCCGTTATCGCTGACGGCGACACACAGGGATTCGCCTTCCTGCCAGCTTCGCACGGTAATGTCCCCCTGCCGGTCGATAGCCTGGGCGGCATTCACCTGGAGATTGGTTAACAC
>JAMPXI010000050.1 GCA_023701265.1 Desulfuromonadales bacterium
CTTGACATCCCGCAGCGCAAGCTGGAACTGCTGGTCGATGATGCGGAACTGGCCCGCCGCCAGGCCACCTGGACCGCCCCGGAGCCGAAGATCAAGACCGGCTGGCTGGCCCGCTACGCCAAGGTCGTCACCTCGGCCCACACCGGCGCTATCTGCAAAGCGTAAACAAAAAATTGTAGGGGCGCACTGCTGTGCGCCCAGGGCGTATGGCCATACGCCCCTACGTTCAATCTGTCAAAGCGGTTTGACTGGAGGAATAACATGAAACTCACTGGTTCGAAAATATTGCTCGAATGCCTGCAGCGCGAGGGGGTGGATCAGGTATTCGGCTACCCCGGCGGCACGGTCATCAATATCTACGACGACCTGATGGACTCGCCGATCAAGCATATCCTGACCCGTCATGAACAGGCCGCGGTGCACGCCGCCGACGGCTATGCCCGTGCCACCGGCAAGGTCGGCGTGGCCATCGCCACCAGCGGGCCGGGGGCGACCAACACCATCACCGGCATCGCCACCGCCTACATGGACTCGATTCCGCTGGTGATCATCACCGGCCAGGTGCCGACCCCGCTGATCGGCAACGACGCTTTCCAGGAGGCCGACATCATCGGCATCACCCGACCGATCACCAAGCACAACTTCCTGGTGCGCGACGTCAAGGATCTGGCAACCATCATCAAGAAGGCTTTCTACATTGCCCGTACCGGCCGCCCCGGTCCGGTTCTGGTCGATCTGCCCAAGGACGTGCAGGTGGCCACCACCAAATTCGAATACCCGGAGAGCGTCGAACTACGCGGCTACAAGCCGACCTACAGTGGCAATCTGCGCATGGTCGAGAAGGCTGCGGCGATGATTCTGGCGGCGAAAAAGCCGGTGATCTACGTCGGTGGCGGTGCCTCGCTGACCGACGCCCATGCCGAGTTGAAGCAGCTTGCCGAAATGATCCAGGCACCGGTAACCACCACCCTGATGGGGATGGCCTGCTTCCCCAAGCGTCACCCGCTCTCCCTGGGGATGCTGGGAATGCACGGCACCTACTACGCCAACATGGCGGTGACCAATTCCGATCTGCTGATCGCCCTGGGGGCGCGTTTTGACGACCGCGTCACCGGCAAGATCGCCACATTCGCTCCCCATGCCAAGATCATCCACGTCGACATCGACCCGACCTCGATCAAAAAGAACGTACGCGTCGACCTGCCGATCGTCGGCGATCTGCGCGACGTGTTGACCAAACTGCTCAAGGAGCTTGGCGGCCACGCCGAAGAGGTGGCCAAGTCGGTAGAACGGCTCAAGCCGTGGCACGAGGAAGTCGCCGCCTGGCGTCGCGATCAGCCGATGAGCTACACCCCGTCGAAGACCGAGATCAAGCCGCAGTTCGTCATCGAAAAGCTGCGCGAGCTGTCCAACGACGACGCCATCGTCACCACCGAAGTCGGTCAGCACCAGATGTGGGCGGCGCAATTCTTCGACTTCGTCCAGCCGCGCACCTTCCTCTCCTCGGGGGGGTTGGGCACCATGGGCTACGGCCTGCCGTCGGCGCTTGGCGCCCAGGCGGCCTTCCCCAAGCGCCAGGTCATCGACATTTCCGGCGACGGTTCGTTCCAGATGAACTCCCAGGAGCTGGCAACGCTGGTGCAGTACCGTCTGCCGGTCAAGATCGTCATCCTCAACAACAACTTCCTCGGCATGGTCCGTCAGTGGCAGCAGCTGTTTTTCAACAAGCGCTACAGCCAGACCTGCATGGAACTGCCGATCGATTTCGTCAAGCTCGCCGAAGCCTATGGCGCCACCGGCCTGCGCGCCAGCAAGCCGGAGGAGGTCGAGGACGTGATCAGGAAGGCCTTTGCCACCAAGGGGCCGGTCATCATGGAGTTCAAGATCGCCCGCGAGGAGAACGTCCTGCCGATGGTTCCGGCCGGGGCGAGTCTCAACGAGATGGTATTGGCTTCGTAAGTCAAGAGCATGGGACCTATAAGTCCAATATGACTTATAAGTCCTATTTCAAGGAGATTTTTCCATGCGACATACAATTTCAGTGCTGGTGGAGAACGAGTTCGGCGTGCTGGCCCGGGTGGCCGGGCTCTTTTCGGGGCGCGGTTTCAACATCGAAAGCCTGTCAGTGGCCCCGACCCTCGATCCGAGCATCTCGCGGATGACCATCGTCACCTCCGGTGACGACCGGATCCTCGAACAGATCAATAAGCAGCTCAACAAACTGATCGACACCATCAAGGTGATCGATTTCACCGACGAAGAGCATATGGAGCGCGAGCTGTGCCTGGTCAAGGTCACGGCCGACGACGGCACCCGTGCCGAAGTGCTGCGTATCGCCGACATATTCCGCGGCAAGGTGGTCGATGTCACTCCCAAGAGCTACACCATCGAAGTGACCGGTGCTCCCGACAAGATCAATGCGATCATCGAACTGCTGCGCCCGATGGGGATCAAGGAGTTGGTCCGCTCCGGCCCGGTCGCCCTCGGCCGTGGCCCCAAGGGGTGGCGGGCTGGCGATTGACGAACGAGATAGCTTTTTCTGCTTGCTACTTCGCTACTTGCTACCTCGCTGCAGTTCAATAATTCTTGGCGGGGAAAGCATTTTGTGCTATAAAGTCCCGCTCTGCTTCGACATAAACCAATACTCCACAGGAGGCCACAATGAAGATTTATTATGACAAGGACGCCAACAAGGACGTCGTCAAAGGGAAGAAGATTGCCATCATCGGCTACGGCAGCCAGGGGCACGCCCACGCCAATAACCTCAAGGAAAGCGGCTTTGACGTGATCGTCGCCGAATTCCCGAAAGGTGGCGCCAACTGGGTCAAGGCCGAGAAGGCCGGCCACGTCGTGATGACCACCGCCGATGCCGTCAAGGCTGCCGCCGTGATCATGATCCTGCTCCCGGACGAATTGCAGGCCGATATCTACCGCGAGCAGATCCAGCCGAACATCCAGGCGGGAAGCTACGTCGGCTTCGCCCATGGCTTCAATATCCACTTCAACCAGATCGTGCCGGCCGAAAACATCAACGTCTTCATGGTTGCGCCGAAAGGCCCCGGCCACACGGTGCGCAACGAATACGTCCAGGGCGGCGGCGTTCCCTGCCTGATCGCCGTGCAGCAGGACCCGAGTGGCAACACCAAGGAGATCGCCCTGGCCTACGCCTCGGGCGTCGGCGGCGGTCGCGCCGGGATCATCGAGACCACCTTCCGCGAAGAGACCGAAACCGACCTGTTCGGCGAGCAGGCCGTGCTGTGCGGCGGCACCACCGCCCTGGTTCAGGCCGGGTTCGAAGTGCTGGTCGAGGCCGGCTACTCCCCGGAGATGGCCTACTTCGAGTGCCTGCACGAACTGAAGCTGATCGTCGACCTGATGTACCAGGGCGGCATTGCCGACATGCGCTACTCGATCTCCAATACCGCCGAGTACGGCGACTTCACCCGCGGCCCGCGCATCATCAACGAAGACACCAAGGATGAAATGCGCGAAATCCTGCGCGAGATCCAGAGCGGCGAGTTCGCCCGCGAGTTCATCCTCGAGAACAAGGCCGGCAAGCCGGTGCTCAACGCCCTGCGTCGCCAGGCTGCCCAGCACCAGATCGAGGAAGTCGGCGCGAAGCTGCGCGGCATGATGAGCTGGATCGGCAAGAACAAGATGGTCGACAAGTCGAAGAACTAAAATCAAGACAGGAAAGACAGCGCCAAGACGCAAGATTCAAGAAAAGGCTTTTTCTTGGCTCTTCGCTCTTGGCGCTTGCCTCTAGAGTCTTGAGTCTGAACTTATGAAAAACCAGCACACCCCATTCGCCCGCGAGGGCTATCCGTTCATCGGTGGCGTTGCCTTCGTCACGATCGTATTCGCTCTCCTCGGATGGGGGTTCCCGACCATCGTCTGCCTGGCGCTTACGCTGTTTACCGCCTGGTTCTTCCGCAACCCGGAGCGCGTGCCGCCCCCGGGGGAGAAAAAGGTAGTGGCTCCGGCCGACGGCAAGGTGATCTTCGTCGGCAAGGTCGATGACCCACGCTGCGGCAGTGAACCCGTCACCAAGATCAGCATCTTCATGAACGTCTTCAACGTGCACGTCAACCGCGTTCCGGTCAGCGGCACGGTGATTGACCGCTTCTATAACGCCGGAAGCTTCCTGAACGCCGCCCTCGATAAGGCTTCGCTGGAAAACGAGCAATGTGGCCTGGTGGTGCGGACTGACGATGGACTGAAGGTGATGTTCATCCAGATTGCCGGGCTGATCGCGCGGCGCATCATCACCTACCCGGAGGTTGGCGACCGCATCGAGCGCGGCCGACGCTACGGGTTAATTCGCTTCGGTTCGCGGGTGGACGTCTACCTGCCGCCAGGAAGCGCCGTGCATGCGTGCCTCGGCGATATCACCGTGGCCGGCGAGACAGTGCTGGGGGAACTGCCATGACGGAACGTTCCGCTGTCGAGACCGAACGTCACGAGAATCTGCGTCGCGGTGTCTACCTGCTGCCGAACCTGCTCACCACCGGCGGGCTTTTCTCCGGCTTCTACAGCATCGTTGCCACGATGAACGGCGACTACCTGCTGGCCGCATGGTTCGTCCTGATCGCGGCGATTTTCGACGGCCTCGACGGCAAGGTCGCGCGTCTCACCAACACCACCAGCAAGTTCGGCGTCGAGTACGATTCCCTCTCCGACCTGGTTGCCTTCGGAGTTGCTCCGGGATTGATGATGTACGCCTGGGCCCTCAAGCCTTTTGGCAAGTTGGGGTGGCTGGCGGCGTTTCTCTACGTAGTCTGCGGTGCCCTGCGCCTGGCACGCTTCAACGTGCAGATCGCCACCGTCGAGTCGAAGCGCTTCATCGGCCTGCCGATTCCGGGGGCGGCTTGGATGTCGGCTTCGCTGGTGATCTTCTTCCATCACATGGGCGGTACCGGCACCATCAAGAAGGTGTCGGTTCTGCTGCTCATCTACGTGCTTGCCGCGCTGATGGTCAGCAATGTCCGCTACTACGCCTTCAAGGATCCTGAACTGTTCCGCCGCCAGCCCTTCGGTTTCCTGGTGCTGGCCATCATCTTCATCATTGTGATCGTTGCTCAGCCCGAGATCATGATCTTCGCCCTGGCCTGCATTTTCGTCAGCTCCGGCCCGATCGGCACCATCCTCAAGCGCTTCCGCAAGCCGCCGGCTTCCGCCGAATCGGCACCTCCTTCGGTCTAATAATCAAGTCGTCAGTTTTCCTGAATAATATCGGTTGGTTGCGACATTTTTCAGGGATTGTCGATTTTCTTCTTGACAGCCAACCCCCCAACATTTAAATTCCCCAACGATAAAAATCAAATGTAATTTTATTAATGTTATTTCTGAAAAGCCAAACCACTCGTGAGGGCGGGGCGGAAAGCCGACGGGTCTTTCGATCAGAGGAAGATGGCCGGGTTGCCGAAGGGATTTCACCCTGGGCAGCCCGGTTTTTTTGTGTCCGGCGCGGGTGGCGTCGGCAGATGCAATGCAGGGGAGGGGAGAGTGGGAAGAACGCTTTTCCGCGTAATGGTTGTCCTGTTGCTGATACTTGGTGGCGGGTACGGACCGGCGGTGGCCACTGGGGGGAATCCCGAGCAGGGACTGCAATCGACTGCTGATCGGGCCCGTCAGGCTGTCGAACATATGCTGACCCGTTCCCACGATCGTGCCGCCGTCGATGATGTTGCGGTCCTGTCGGGATTGCGGGAAGCGCTGTCCGCCAGCCATCTGCTGATGAAAGAACATTTGCGTTTGCGGGGGGATGCCTTGCCGAAGAGCGATACTCAAGGGAGCGAGAGGCATCGGGAGGCCGAGGAGCGATACACGACGGCCATCTCCCGAGTGCTGGCGGGCTTTGAGCGGGCCGCTGTTCCCCGGGGAATCGATCCTGCCGCTCTCGAGGAACTTCATGCGGCCCTGGCTGACCAGGTGCCGTCCCGTCGTCCTGCCATCCACGGCTCACTGCCGTATCGCCAACCATCCTTCCAAGGTCGTAGTCCTCTGACCGCACCGCAAATCGTTCCCGCCTACCGCATGGCGGTATTGCCAGCGGCCACCGCTACCGACCTGGCCGGAACCCCGGAAGCGCCGGTCTCTGCGGCGATCTCCAGCCAGGCCAAGACGATTGCGGCGGCCGTGGGGCGCACCCATTGGGATCCGGCGGCCATTTACAACTGGGTTCGGGAAAATATCCGCACCGAGTGGTATTGGGGAAGCATGAAGGGCGCCGAAGAGACGCTGCGGCAGAGAAGCGGCAATGATGCCGATCAGGCCGCCCTGTTGATCGCCCTGCTACGTGCCAGCGGTTACCCGGCGCGCTACGTGCGTGGCGTGGCGGAATTCTTTCCCGGTCTCGATGCCGCCCGCAGTGCCACCGGCATTCACGACCCGGAACAGATTCTCGCCTTTTTCCAGGAGGCGGGAATCCCCTGTGAAGCGGTGCGCGAAGGGAGCGGGATCGTCAATCTGCGTTTCGAGCACGTGTGGGTCGAAACACTGATACCCTACGCCAACTATCGCGGCATGGAAGCCGATGGCTCCGGCAAGAGCTGGATTCCCCTCGACACCAGTCTCAAGACCGGCGGTTTTGACGACCCTGCGGCTATTGACCTGCCGGCGTTGCCCGGCAACCCGCTCCCCGGATTTCGCGACCGCTACCTTGCCGCCGTCCACGAACAGACGCCGCTGGAACTGCTGCGCCAGGAAACCGGGCTGTTTCTTGCCGCTGAGCAGCCCGGACGCAGCTATGCGGAGCTCCTGCACACCCGGCGGCAAAGGGTGGCCCCCTTAGGCATTCTGCCGTCCACCCTGCAGTTTGTCGATGTCGCCGTCACGGCCGAGTATGCGGCCCTCCCCCAGGAATTGCAGCATCAGGTGCGCCTGCGGGCCAGTGTTGGTGGTCCCGCCGCCACGCCCCTGTTCGACCTGACCGTACCGTTGCGGGAACTCTCGAACCAGCAGACAATAATCAGTTTCGAACCGGAGACAGTCGAAGACCAGGAACGGATCAACCGCTGGGGCGGCCTGGACAACACCCCTGCATATCTTGTGCGCCTGCGCCCCAGCGTAGTTGTCGCCGGCGAGCGACGGATTGTCGCCACCAGCGGGCTGGCTCCCGGTGTCGAATTCAATCTTTCCATTGATTTTTCCGGTCCGGCGGGAAGTTTGTCAGTCGGCGACGTGGTGTCTTGCGGCTACCCCCTGATGCTCGGTATCGTCGCCCAGGAAGCGCTGCCGCCGGTGCAGGAGACGCTCCCTGCCGCGGCCCCGGAGCTGCTGCACCGGGCAGCCCTGGCCTATGTCGAGGCATGGAACCGGGGTGAAAGTGAGCTGGCCGACCTGTTCGATCTCGCTCTGGCCCGGCCGCTGCCAACCTGTGTTGCCGTCGGCGGCCAGCTGCGGGTCGATGAACTGGCCGGGCTGCCGCATGCCGTCACCTGGCAGGGGCTCTTTGTCGATGCCAACCTGCGTACGGTGTCAACCGTCCCGCGCAACTCCGTGAATGCCGACCGCGTGCGCGGATTTTTCGAAATTTCCGCTCTCGAAGGGTCGGCGCAGGAACATCGTCTCTTCGAGAAGGAGTTCGGTGTCGAGTCGATCTCCACGGCCAAGCTCATCGGCTTGGCCCAAAACGCCGGTTCTCCGCTGTTGACGCTGGATGCCGGCAACGCCTCCACGCTGCTGCCGACGCTCGGACTCGATGAGCCGGTCGAAGTCGATATCGTCGACGCCATCGCCCTCGGACAGATTGTCCGGATCCCGTCTTCCAGCGTGCTTCATTTCGCCTGGAGCGGCATCGGCTACCTCAAGGATAACCCGGCGACGGGCGAGGCCGGCTACATGCTTTCCGGCGGTCTGGCCGGTGGGCAGACCGTGCTTGGGAGGCGCGACTGGCCGGCGGAAATCGCCGCCATCATGGCCCAACCCTTCACTGGGGAACCCAACGTCGACCCCTCGCGGGCTTTCAGCATTGCCGAGGTGACTCCGTGGGAGATTCGCGAGGCGACCGCCGGGGAACCGCTCGCCGGCGCTCTCATGGTCCTGGTGCGTGATGACCGGGGGAGCGTCGTGACCGATGCACCGGTCATCTTCAAGGTACGCTCCGGCGGCGGCTGGTTGGTTGACGACCTGCTGCAGCCGGGTGTACCGCTGCAGGAGCTGACCGCGGTCACTGGCCGTGACGGCATCGCCCGCGCCCATTTCGTGCCGGGCCAATTGACCTCGGCAAATCCCGTCGTCTACGTGCGCGAGGGTGACCGCCACGCCAACCTCGTCGGCGAGAACCTCATCGATGCGCAGCTCGCCTCGGGATCCCTGGCAAAGTTGACGACGCCGGTCGCCATCCTCGGTTTTGCCGGTCTCCCCGACCCGCGGCTTTCCAAGGCCTATGGCGACAATCTGCGCGGAGAGGTGTTCGGCTATTCGGGCGACGCACTGCTGTTGCTCAGGGACCGTTTTGGCAACCCGGTGGCCAACCAGACCGTGACGTTTGCCGCCCGGCCAGTCGAGCCGGCCGCCAGTTCCGCCTGTCAAAATCCGCCGGGATTGACGGCGGAACAGCGCGACGCACAGCTGGTGGCCGACGAAAGCTGCCTGCAGCGCCAGCCGGTTCACGGCGAATGCGCCGCGGCAACCGGCGTCAGTGCAGTCAGTCGTTCCGACGGCGGCGCCCGGGCCGGCGTCATTCTCGGCGGCGTGCCGTACGCGCGTTACCCGGTCGCGGCAACCTTTACCACCCGGACCGGGCCGGCAAATGCCACCTGGGCTCATTACAGCGAGGGCTTCGCGTCCTGCCGTGGCGCGGCGGCTCCGGAAAACCGCCTGATCCTCGGCTATCGCCAGCGGCTGGACGAATCCGGTCGCAATGTCGACGCCCGTCTCGCCGGGCAACCCGCAGAGGTTCAGGTCAAGTCATGGTTATTGGCCGAAGGGGCCACAATTCTCACAAACGGGCAGACTCTTTCCTGTTCGCCGTTTCCGGACAAACCCTGCGACATGGTCGCAGGAACTGGCGCCTTCACCATGACCGCCCCCAAGCAGGTGATCATCGACGGCAAACCGGCCACGCGTGCCGCGTCCATGGCGGGAAGCACGGCTCTCCCGTATCTCTACCGCACCGATGTCACCCTCCCTCCCGGTCTGGCTGACGTGACGATCGAGGCAACGGCCGTCCGCACCATGCCCCGCATCGTCAACAGCTGCGCGGCCTGCGGCACCCCCGAACCTGAAGCAACCGTGGCGGTCGGCCCGGAGCGCCTTGCCGTGCCGATCTGGGGGGTAGAGCTCCAGGTGCCCGATGCCGCCACGGTTCTGATCGACTCTCGTGGTATCGCTCAGCACGACCTGACCTTCGATTTCAACATCCTGCCGTTGCAGTACACGGCCAATTGCGCGCAGGTCCTGCTCTTCCGCAACGGCGAGTTGTGGGATACGCTGCCGGCCGCAATCTCAGGAATACATTCAGTCGTTTTCCCGGCCGGTTACACCTTCGACCTGAAGGGAACGTATGAACTGCAGGTGCTGCTCAACAATGCCGGTGAGGCCAACGAAATCCGCAGCCGCAAGGTCCCCCTCCTGCAGCGGCTCGCGGCGGTCGACCTGCAGATCGACGGCCTTCCCGCCATGGTCGAGGACCAGGTCGGCGCCTTTATCCTCCTCAACAACGACTTCGACGAGCAGGATGCCGATCCGGCCGTTACCCTCCCCGATGCCGCCACGCCAGCCATCGTCGAAGCCGACGACGAGCTGAAGCGCGCCTGGCTGCAGATTGACGACAGCACGGGGCAGGGCGGGAGTTGGCAGGTGCGGGCGGGCGATCCGTCCAGGCTGCGTATCTATCATCAGCAAGACGGCGTCTGGGTCGAGTTCAAGCCAACCGACCCGCCCGAGCCGGTTGCCGCTTTCCCGGCGGTTATCCCCCTGTATCTCGAAGGGCTTGCCGAAAGCACTGTCCTGCGCGGCGACGCCCTCACCGCGACCTTCTTCCCGGCAGGTGGGGTAATGCTGAGCGATGCGGTACCGGTTACGACGATAAAACTCGATATGGCTGTGGACGGGAACAGAGATCGGAAGATTCTGTTTGATGAGAGCAAAGATGAGTCTGCGCTCTTCTGGGTCAACAACGATCACGACGTGCAGGATACGGAAGACGGCCGACCGGTCGAGGACGACGTGGAAACCGGCGACGACAGCGTCGATGCGCAGATCTCCTGTAAGCGCGACCTCGAGGACTTTTCGCGGCTGCACATTCTTCTCGGCACGTTGGGGGCGCCGGGCCCAATGACCTACACCCTGCGGATGGTGGCTGATGATGACAAGATCCAGCCGATGGTCAACATCTTCCCGGCGATCAATCTCTCCGACGGCTACCTCGGTCTGCCAAGTGATCAAGCGACGCCGGAACAACCGGATGAGCAGATTGCCAAAACGCTACTGGCTGCCGTCGGGAAACTGCCAGTGACCCTGCCGGCCAACAGTCTCACATTAACAGGAGAAAACCCCTTCCTCTTCGAAGGGCGCATGCCGGGAAACGGCCGGCTGATGCTGACCGCTAACCACCAGGGCTTTCCGGTCGCCACCCGCAACGTAGCGCTGGAACTGGTCGACCCAACCTGGTTCTACGACCATTTCGTCGTGTCGCAGGCCGACAACCAAACAGACAATTCCGTCAACGCAACCGTCAACCCGGAGGGCATGGCTGCCAACGCCTCGCGTCGCGGCCTTTACCAGCCGGCGAACGACGAATATGTCCTTTATGTCCATGGTTGGAATATGCAGCCGTGGGAGAAGCGCCGTTGGGCGGAGACGATCTTCAAGCGTCTCTGGTGGCAGGGGTACCAAGGGAAGGTGGGAGTGTTCGACTGGCCGTGCAACACCTTTAACCTGGTCCCCGGCCCGACCAACTACGACCGCAGCGAATTCAAGGCCTGGCAGTCGGCAACGGCATTGAAAGGGGTTGTCGAACAACTCTCGAAAAGCCATTCTGGGCAGATCCGCCTGCTGGCCCATAGCCAGGGGAACGTCGTCGCCGGCGAGGCGCTGCGCCTCGGTGCGCCGGGGCTGGTGCACACCTACGTGGCGAGCCAGGCGGCGCTGTCGGCGAGTTTCTACAATCAATATGATCAGACGACTGGCCCAGCTCCCGGATATGCAGTCGCACTTGAACCGCAGACGCCTGATGTCCTGGCGTTCTATCCTCCGGAAGGGAAGCGGCCTTATCTCGAAAATGTACCGGGCAAGGTCGGCGGACGTATGGTTTCCTATTTCAATGTGGAGGATTATGCGTTAGCCACCGCGACCCTCTCCTGGGAGGACAACAACCGCTACAAGCCCGATGAAAGCATCGGCTACGATTACCTGGGTCCAGTCGACCGTTACGACTATCCCGCGCTTGCCGGCAACGGCTTCGCTTACGGGCATACGGAAGGCAGCCCTCCCGATGACCGGTTTGTGATCGAGCGGGATCTGATATTCCCTGCCGGGAGCCATGAGATTTTCTCGTTCGGCGGGGAGTCGCGGACGAAAGCGTTCGGTGCGGTGACCCCACCGGAAACAGTTCGTGGTCCGCAGACCGACCTCAGGACGCCGGGGTCGAGAGATTTGCGCGCTCTGTTCAAATTCGACATGAAACACTATTCTCACAGTCGCCAGTTCCGTTCGTCCGTCGCCGCCGAACAGGGTTACTGGCAGGCTTTCATGACCGATACCGGCCTCGGGCGTACCTTTTCGTGGTAGCAAGGAATTCTATGAAAATGTTGTTTTTCGGATTGGCCTGGACGCTCATGTTCTTCGTAGGGGCCGCTTTGATTCCTGCCATGTCGGCGTCCGGGGAAAACCTGACGCGCGAGCAGATCGAGTACGCGGAAAAAGTGATCAAGGACCGGAAAGAGGAACTGGGCGACGAGTTGGTCTTCCACGGCCGGGTTGTCGATTTCGACGGCAACCCGGTGGCGGGGGCCAGAGTCGAGATGGATGTCATGTTCGTGCCTGTTTCACCTTTTGATCTGCGGGAGTTCAGGCAGATCGCCGGAGTCACGGACGAGGACGGCCGGTTCTCGGTTCGGGAGGCGGGCTTCGGCCTGTCGGTCAAGGATATTGTCAGGCAAGGCTATGTCTATAACTTCAAATACAGCAAGGATTTCAGCTTCATGTTCAAAAAAGGGAAGGAGAAGGAGGGGCGTGGCGAGCAAAAGGACAAACCCTTCACCTTCCGCATCCGCAAACTCGGCCCGCCGGCCTTTGTCGTCATCCACAATATGACGTTCGGTTTGAAACCTGGCACATCGACAGAGCTTGATCTGATTCGCAGGGAATGGGTCGAGCCGTATCGTTTGTTTACTCACAAGATGATGTTTCCTGACTGGCACGGTGACATTCGCCTTTCGGTCGAAGGCGAACCCGGAAAGATGAGGCTGATTCTCGAAGCCCCCGACCCCGACAGCGGCTTTGTGGTCGAGAAACACGAGTTCTTCGAGCAGATGACCGAAGCGCCGGAGCACGGCTATCGACAGAAGATAGATATCCCTGTGGCCTCAATCGAGTCTCCCGTCACGGCTTACGTAAAATGTCAGGGTGGGCTGTTCTACGCCAAAATTGATATCAGCTTCAGTGAGGATCGCCCCGGAGTCGTGGGGATCAACGCCACCTCTTTCACCAATCTGGCGAAGGGACGTGGGCTGGAATACATCCCGTCTGTCGAGTCGCAGTACGATCGGGAAGTCTACAGTGATCATACGCGCCAGCTGGTTCGTCGCGCCGACCTCCTCTCCGGCCAGCCGATCGAAATGCCGAAGGTGAAAGGCAAGGACTGAGTGGTAAGTAAAGGTGGAGAGACGAGATAGCGAGATAGGTTTTTCTACTTGCTACCTTGCTGGTGTTAGTTGATCAGCGTCCAATTAAGTTTTGGAATTGAATAAACCATGCGTATACCGTTCCTGATTTTACTGTTGGCCTTGCTGCCCCTGCCGTCCCTCGCCGCTGACCTCGACGGCTGGCGGATCGTGCGGATATCGGCGGCGGACCGGCTGGCGGTGGCGAAGGCGCCAGACGGGGAACTGCGGCTGGTGAGGGAAGGTGACCGGCTCGGCGGGCAGACCATTGTCAAGGGCTTCGATGACGAGCGGGTGATCCTCGAACAGCCGGGAGAGTGGGGGCGGGCGACGCTCTTTGTCCGCGTCGTCGACGGTCGTCAGCAAGTGGAGATCAGGGAGCGCCAGCCGCTACGAAAGTGCGATGTCGCCGGAGAGCAGAGTCGGATCGTCGCTGATGGTGGGAAATAAGAAATCAGGAGATAGCGCCCGGATTTGCGTCAGGTTTGACTGGGCCGGTTGAGACCCGGGCAAAGATGACGTGAAGACGGGATGCGAGCATATCAAGAGTGTGGCCAATGCGGTTGTGCAATAAGGGGGAACGAAGCAACCTGCCGGATGTTATGTGATGTCATGTCTCAAGGAGGGGTTGTTATGCGATGGAACAACCGAGGGGTTTGTCATGCAATGCCCGAGGGACGGCAGGTAAATCCATCACCCATTCTGAAATGATATGAAATTGCGTTGGCCCTCGGCCCGCCACCCCCGGCGGGCCATTTTTTGCTTCATTCCACGGCCCCCCGGTCCTGCCGCGGCACACCTCGCAGCACAGCCAGGTCGCTACTGCTGCCGATTGCAAATGTTGGCGGCGTCTGATACAAATACACAGCTATAGTTGGCAGATCGGGTTGATCCTGGCTGCAGTCCTGTCGCATTCGCCGGAGGGGTATATGAAGCGGTCAAAGGCCACCTTTGAACAAAAGGGTGGCCTTTTGTTTTTCCGGTATTGAGTCGTCCCTATTCGTCGGAAACTTACGATCTGCTCGGAGGTGTGTGATGCGGTGGTTTGCGAAAGCCTGCGGAATTGCGTGCGCCCTTGCTGCTCTGTCGACCAACGGCTTTGCCGCCCCCAATGTGATTAACTACCAGGGAGCGCTGACCGACGGCGGCGGCCTGCCGGTTGACAGCACCACCTCGATCACCTTCAAGCTGTTCGATGCCGAAGCGGGTGGCAGCGAGTTGTGGAGCGAAACCCAGTCAGTGCCGGTGCAGTCGGGCGCCTACAGTGTTCTGCTCGGTTCGGTCAACGCCTTCGCTCCTGGCCTGTTCGATAATGACAGCCTGTGGCTGGAACTGACGGTGGCCGGCGAGACGCTTGCCCCCCGCCGTCTCCTGACCAGTGTCCCCTATGCCCTGCGCGCCGCCAGTATTGCCGCCGGATCACAAGTCATCGAGCCGACCTCGGCATCGAGCACGGGGCTCGTGGTCAGAGGCGAGGTCGCTCAGACCGCCGACCTCCAGCAATGGCAGAACAGCAGTGGGGGGCAGGTCGCATCGGTCGGCGCCACCGGCAACCTGAGCATTGCCGGCAATCTCTATCTGCCGCCGACGACCGCCACGACCGGGAGCATAAGATCGGGCGCCTATACCCTCCTGCATGCTTTCGGTACCGGCAATGTATTTGTCGGCGGCGCCGGAAATTTGAGCATGTCAGGTCAATACAATACCGCCAGCGGAAGTCAGGCCCTGTCTCTGAATGACACCGGTTCCGAAAATACCGCAACCGGCGCGTTGGCACTCCAGAACAACAGTTATGGAGAATACAACGTCGCCATCGGGTCCAGTGCCCTGAACAAGAATACCGGCGGCAACTTCAACGGAGCCTTCGGCCGCAGCGCATTGTTTTCCAACACCACGGGCAACCAAAATGGAGCCTTCGGCAACAGCGCATTGTTTTCCAACACCACGGGCATCGAAAATGGAGCCTTCGGCAGCGGCGCTTTGTATTCCAACACCACGGGCCACCAAAATGGAGCCTTCGGCAACAGCGCATTGTTTTCCAACACCACGGGCAGATATAACAATGCCGTTGGGCGGTCCGCACTTGCTGGCAATACGACAGGATACTACAATACCGCACTTGGCCACTATGCGGGTTATACTGATACCATTGCCAATGCTAACACCACCGGCTCCTACAACACCTTCCTTGGCGCCGACTCGGGGCCAGGCACCTCGACGCAACTTTTCAACGCCACCGCCATTGGTGGCAATGCCCTGGTCAGCGCCGACAACAGTCTGGTCCTCGGCGGAACCGGGCCCTATGCGGTAAAGGTGGGCATCGGCACAACCACACCGACCGAAACGCTCGAAGTCGTGGGGAACCTGAAGGTGAGCGGGAGCGTGAGTGCCGGCTCCCCGATCCCGGCGTCGAGCCTTGACCTGTCGAGCCGCGTCGCCAAAACGGGCGACACCATGACTGGGATGCTCAACCTCCCAGTCAACGGTCTGGCCGTCGGGACCAGTCAATTGGTCGTCTCGGGGGGAAATGTCGGGGTTGGTACGGCGTCACCGGGTTCGAAACTTGAGGTTGCCGGTGACGTAAGGGTTGCCGGTGACGTAAGGGTCAATGATACCAATATCTGGCTGCGTACATCGCCAGATACTGCCCATGGCCTTGGTTTTTACGGTGGCAGCAAGCTCTTCGGCACGTATAACCCGGATGGCCCGGTTCTGTTTGGCTCCAGCGGCGGTGCCCTGGGCACGACAGGGTGGGGCAGAGGGCAGCAGGCAGTGCTGAAGTGGGATTATAACGGGAATGTAACGATCCTGGGCGCCCTCTCCAAAGGGAGCGGCTCCTTCAAGATCGACCACCCGCTCGACCCGGAGAACAAATATCTCTATCACTCCTTTGTCGAGTCACCCGACATGATGAACATCTACAATGGCAATACCGTCACCGACGGGCAGGGCTACGCGACCGTGACGCTGCCCGAGTGGTTCGAGGCGCTGAACAAGGATTTCCGCTATCAATTGACGGTGGTCGACGAGGAAGACACCGCTGATTTCATCCAGGCAAAGGTCGTAAAGGGTGTGAGCGGGAACAGTTTTGTCATCCGCGCCAGCGGTCCGCTGACGAAAGTCTCCTGGCAGGTGACCGGCATCCGCAAAGATGCCTTTGCGCAAGCGCACCGGATCCCGGTCGAAGAAGAAAAGCCGGAGAACGAGAAGGGACGCTGCCTCCATCCCGAAGCCTGCAGTCGTTGAACAGCGAGAAATAAACGGATTTTGGCTGACCCGCGGCCGATAACCAGGCAAACGCTGCTGAACGCTGAAAAAGTATGAATTCATTTTAGATCAACAATCAACTTTGCTGTTGGTTCTGATCAGCGTTTATCATGAAAATCATCGTCAAATATGATGATTGTTGATTTTCGCGCTTCTCGCCCCTGTCTTTTTAATTTGACAGATTTCCCTGTTTTTCGTTATAAGTTGACTGTTTAAGTTCTTGATTTCTTGAAAATATCTCACGCCGGGGACTGTCCCGGAACGCCCTGCAAGCGGGGCGCGCGAAGGAGGCTGGGAATGAAGCGTTTCATGCTGTCCATGCTGATGGCAGGGGTTGTGGTCTTTGCCGTTGGCTGCACGCGTTTTACCCAGTATGACCCCGGAACCGTGCGCGACATAGACGGCAGCGCGTCGGCGCTGCTTGAAGTGAAGGATGTCAAGGTGCCGCCGCCGCCCGTTGAGTCGGCGGATGGCCTTGAGTACCTGGTCGGCCCCGGCGACGTCCTCTCGGTGACGGTCCCCGATCTGATCGAGCGCCGGACCGGAGCGGAGCGGACCAACGACACCCTGGGCAATTTTCGGGTCTACTCCAGCGGCAAGATCATCCTCCCCCTTGTGGGTGCCGTCGAGGTCGCCGGCCTGACGATCGAGCAGGTCCAGGCCAAGCTGGTGAATGTGTTCAGTGCCTACATCCGGCAACCGGTGGTCTCGGTCGAGATCCAGGAGTTCAAATCGCAGCCGCTCTACCTGCTGGGGAAATTCAACAAGCCCGGTCTCTACTACCTCGACCGCCCCACCTATCTGCTGCACGGTCTTGCTCTTGGCAGCGGTCTGCAGGACCGCTCCAACCTGAGCGGGGCGCGCGTGGTGCGCAACGAAAAGGTCCTGCCGGTCGACATCTATGCGCTGCTCTACAGCAACGACATGCAGCAGAATATCCTGCTGAAACCCGGCGACACCATCTACGTGCCGAGCAACGACGAGCAGCTGGTCTATGTGTTTGGTGCCGTCGAAAAGCCGGGGCCCGTGCCGATGGACAACGGCCGGCTCAATATTCTCCAGGCGCTCACCGTGGCCGGGCTGCACAAGAACAACTTCGATCATGAACACCTGCGGCTGATCCGCACGATTTCACCGACGCACGGGCAATTCATGGTGGTCGATATCGCCAACATCATGGATGGCAAGGCCATGCCCCTGGAGATGCGCGACGGCGATATCCTCTACGTGCCGAAGACCCGGCTGGGCAATTGGAACGAAGCCATTGCCGAACTGCTGCCGACCATCCAGGTCCTCGGTGCCGCCGCTCAGCCGTTCCTGCTTTATGAAGCGACCCAAGACGACTGATCGGGTCCTCGCGCCAATTTCTGACATCCGACCACCCGGCCCCGGCCGGGTGGTTCCCGTTCCAGCCTGAAAGAAGACGTAATGACCGAACCGCAAGCCCCCCGTCGCCGCCAGTCCGACCTCTTGACCCAGGAAAAAGAGGTGCACCTCTCCGACTACCTGAACATCCTGCTGCGCCGCTGGAAGATCGCAGTCCTGGTTTTTGCCCTGGTCTTTGTCGGCGTGGCGGTCTACACCTTCGTCAGCCGGCCGGTATACGAGGCCAGTTCCACCCTGGAGATCGGCGGCAAGAAGAAGGACAGCCTCCTGGCAGAGCTCAAAGTCGGCGAAGAAGGGGCGGTGCAGACGGAGATCGAAAAGTTCCGCTCGCGCAGCCTGGCCGAGCAGGTGGTGCGGCGCCTCAACCTTCATTGGCAGATCACCGATTCCAGCAAGGGGCTGGATGTCCACCTCCTTCAGTTCAACCTCAACGGCGATTTCCCCCAGTTGCGCATCGAGCTGACCAGCCCGACCGAGTTCCTGATCCGTGACCATGCCGGCCGCACCCTGGCAACGGGACAGAGTGGCCAGGTGGTTGCCGTCAACAAGGAAACCCTGCAGGTCGAAATCGTTTCCGGCTTGCCCGGCGACGCTCTGGTCTTCGAACAGCAGCCGATCGGCGATATCGTCGATGGCCTGTTGGCCAACCTTACCGTTGCCGAGGTCGGCAAGCTCACCAACGTCATCCGCGTCGCCTACCGCGGCACCGATCCCGAGCAGGCCCGTGACATCGTCAACCTGCTGGTCGAGGGTTACCTGACGCTCAACGTCTCCCGCCGCACCGAGGAGGCCGGCAAGGCCGTTAACTTCATCGCCGGTCAGCTCGAGGGGATCAAGGGAAAGCTCGACCGCTCCGAGCAGGAACTGCAGGAGTACAAGGTGCAGACCGGGCGGGTCACCCTCGGTCCCGAGGGGAATTCCCTGCTGCAGAAGGTGGTCACCGTCGAGCAGCAGAAGGCTGATCTCTCCCTCAAGCGCCAACGTATCGACTTCGCCATCGAAGGGCTGAGCCGCGCACTCAAGAACAACGAATCGTTTACCCCGCCGACCATCGAAGGAGTGCCGCAGATCGCCGAATTGGCGGGCAAGCTGGCCGAACTCGAAGCCGAGCGCAAGTCGATGCTCAACGAGTACACCCCGGCCCATCCGGCGGTGATCAAGATCCAGTCCGACATCCACCGCGTCCAGGATGCCATGCTCTCCACCGATCGCACCGTGCGCCAGGAACTGTCGCTCGGTGAGGCCGACCTCGGCAAGACCCTGGCCGGTTTCGAGACGCAGATGGGGAGCATCCCCGAGGCCGAGCTGGAACTGGCCAAACGCATGCGCCTCAACCAGGTCAACTCCGAACTGTACACCTTCCTGATGCAGAAGCAGCA
>JAMPXI010000051.1 GCA_023701265.1 Desulfuromonadales bacterium
CGGGCGTTCAAGGGAAACCAGCATGCGGGTCAGCAGGTCGTTCATGGTTTTTTGTGCAAACGGCGTGGGGATCAACAGTCCCGCACCGGCTTTTTCGACATGCCCCGCGTAACCGCAGACGCTGGTGGCCAAAACCGGGAGGCCGGCGGCAATGGCCTCGACCAGGACCGTGCCGGTATTTTCCAGATAGGCAGGGTGCAGCAGCAGATCGGCGCCGAGCAGAAAACGGGGAACGTCACTCCGCCCTCCCAGGAAACAGACCTGGGAATCAATGCCAAGCTTGCGGGACAGGCTGATAAAGGGAGACTGCTTGTCCTGGCCGACGATATAGAGCCGGGAGCGTTTGCGCAGTTCCGGCGCGAGCGATGCCAGCGCGTTCATAGCACGATCGACCCCCTTGGTTTTGAAGGCGGAACCAACCATCAGCAGCAGCAGATCATCTTCGGCAAGCCCCAGTTCCTCGCGCAGCGACCGGCGGATTTCCTCGGCATTGGCCGGTGCGATGCGATCCCGGGAAATCCCTGGCGGCAGCAGATGGAAGCGCTCCGCCGGGGTTGCGTAGTGCCGCATGAAAGCGGCCTGTTCCCGTTCGGCGATCAGCAGGATTTCGGTGTTTGCTTCGGGGGCAAACACCGCACGCTCCATGGCCGCATAGGTTCGGAAGCGACCACTCAACCGGTAAACGAAGGGCCGGGTTGTCAATACCTTCTCGAGGTAGCAGGTATCGGCGGCATAATAAACATCCAGACCCGGCATCTTGCTGAATCCAATGACGGCATCGAAGCGGCGGGCGGCAAGTTGCTCACCGACGAGACGCGAAAAATCGAGACACCGGCTATGATTGGAAAACCCGCGGGGCTGCAGGTGAATCACGTTGAAACCAGGCGGGAAATCACCTTGCAGGTCCATGACGAAAACGTGGATCGAATGCCCACGGTTCTGACAGATTTCTGCAATCCTCAGGAAATCCCGCTGCTGCCCCCCGTAAGGGAAAAAGTAGAACAGGCAAAAAGCCAGATCCATTCCGGTCACTTCCCTGCTGCTGACGACGAGGGACGACCGCTCGCTGTTTCTTCGCCGGCAAGCAATGCCTGCATCGCGTGCAACACCGCGGTCACCGGGATGCTCAAACCACACTCAAGATCCTTCTCGCAGTGCTTGAGCAGGCAGGGCGAACAATCAAGCGGGGTCTGCAGGCAGACGTGCCGTTCCCCGCGCGGGCCGTTGCGGCAGCCATCTGTGACCCGATACATCGATACGGTCGGCGTTCCGACCGCTGCCGCGATGTGAATCGGCCCGGTATCACCGCCAACAACGATGTCGGCCCTCGCCAACAGAGCAGCAAGTTCTGGCAGTGTGCCGCGCGGCCAGAGCAGTGCCCTGCCGCCCGCGGCGACGGCAAGCTGTTCGACCACGCCCCGCTCCTCGTTGCTTCCCCAGGTCAGAACCGGCACAAGGCCGGTCTCCGCTTCAAGACCGCACACCAGCGTCTGCCAGTTTGCCGTCGGCCACAATTTGGTCGTCCAGGTCGTCCCGTAATGCAGCACGGCGAAACGGCGGGCGGATAAGCCAAAATCGGCCAGCAAAGTGTCAATCTGCGCAGCAGCTTCCGGTCGAATCGGCAGGGGCCCGGCTGTCAGGTGCTCCTGTCCCAGCGGAAATGCCGCCCGGGCAATGGCCAGAGACCGTTCACTGATATGGTGCTCGGCCGCAGTCAGCCTGACCCGGCGATTGGTCGCCAGCAGATTGGGCCATTCGCGTACGCCCTGCCGGTCGAAACCGTAACGTCTTGAAGCACCGCTCAGCAGGACGAAGAGTCCACTCTTGCTGTTCCCCTGCAGATCGAGAACAACGTCATAGTTTTCCCTGCGGATACGCTCGACGGCCTGCCAGCCCTCGCGGATGGCAGCCAGCCAGCCCTGCTGCCGCCAACTGCGCGTGGCGAGCCTGTGAACCTTGCGCACCAGCGGATGCCCGTCCAGCAGGGAAGCGAACCCATCCTCGACCAGCCAATCGATCTCCACGGCCGGATCGGCACTTTTCAGCCAGGCCAGAACCGGCAGGGCGTGAACCACATCTCCCAATGCGCTGGCCTTGACGATCAGCACCTTCACTGGCGGAGCTCCCACAGTTCCCGGGCGGCAGCCAGTACCGCGTCGGCAGTGACTCCGATCATGCAACAGTGGTCGGTCGGGCATTCCCGCAACATGCAGGGCGCGCAATCAACTGCACTGCGCACGATGCGACAGTTCCCGGCCAGCGGCGAGGTGGTGGTATGGTCTGTCGGCCCGAAGACGGCAACGATCGGCACACCGAATGCCGCGGCAATATGCATGGGGCCGGAATCGTTGGTCACAACCAGCCGGCAATGGGCCAGGGTGGCCATCAGTTCACGCACGGAGGTTTGACCGATCAAATTCAAAGGCGCGATTTTCATGGACTTTTCGATATCGCGACCGATCTCCATTTCACCGGGACCTCCGGTCAGGACCACTCTGACGCCGAATTCGGCGGCCAAGCCATCGGCAACAGCAGCAAAACGTTCCGGGAACCAGCGCTTGGCAGCTCCGTACGAAGCCCCGGGGTTGATGGCAATCCACTGGCCGGCACCGAGTCGCTCAACGGCCCTGCCCTCCTCCTCGGCCGTCAGGGCCAGATGCAGGCGACCATCGCCACCGGCA
The DNA here is from genome assembly GCA_023701265.1 of Desulfuromonadales bacterium. Lineage (GTDB taxonomy): Bacteria > Desulfobacterota > Desulfuromonadia > Desulfuromonadales > BM103 > VAUL01. Next base: position 2,682 of record JAMPXI010000051.1, read on the forward strand.
ATGCCAAGCTGGCCAAGCATCTGCAGATAATAATCAACATGATGCAGGCCATGCTTCTTGTCGACCGCCGGCACCCCGGCCGTCAGCAACAGGCCGCGACCGTCGGTACGATACCCGGCGCGCCGCGGAATCCCGGCCAGTACCGCCATGATGGCCGCCTTGAAGGCATTCTGGAACAGAATGGCCAGATCGAACCGTTCGCTGCGCAGCGAACGGCAGAATCGCCAGAATTCGCCCATGCTGCCTTGATTGGACTGCTTGTCGAATCGAATAACCTGATCACAATCGGGATGGGAAGTGAACAGTTCGGCGACCAGCGGATTGGCAACAATGGTCACGCGTGCTTCCGGGAAAGTTTCCCGGATGGCTCTCAGCGCAGGTGTCGCCATGACCGCATCACCGATCCAGTTGGGCATCCGCACCATGATCCGCGCAATCGATCCCGGCGGGAAATTTCGCAACTTCCTGGATGCCACTCTCAGCCGGGTTTCCCGTTGCAGGTTGCGGTCATCGAACGGGCCTCGTCGATGAGCATGACCGGGATATCGTCGCGCACAGGGAAGGCCAGAAGGCAGGCGTCGCAACAGATCTCCTGTGCGGCTGCGAAATATTTCACGGGGCCCTTGCATTGCGGACAGGCCAGGATGTCGAGCAGATCCTTCGAGAGCGGCATTATTTTACCCTTTCAAGCAATCGCCCCAGTACGCCATCAAAGCAGTCTGGCTCGTCGAACACCAGATCCAGCGGCACCACCAGGCAGGGACAGGGGAGAGCAGCCGTGCGCAGCTTGACGGCATCCTTCTCCGTCGTAATCAATAATTTTTTATTATCACATGATTGAATGAGCCGGTTCAACTGTTCAGCGGAGTAATCCTGATGATCGTTCAACGCCAGCGTCGCGACCAGGGCCACGCCCCGTGCACGCAATGCCGCGAAAAAATCGTCCGGGCGGGCGATGCCGGCAAACGCCAGGACCTCCTGTCCTTCCAGCTGCGACCAGGGCACCTCCCCGCCGTCGAGGGTCATCAGGGTGTCGGCCAGACGATGCCGGCAGCGCAGAACCGTCCCGTGAAAGGGGATTTTCTCGCACATCTGAGCGGCGTGGGTCATGATGACCAGATTGGCGCGGTTGAGGGCGTCCGGGGCCTCACGCAGCGGACCGGCGGGCAACAACTGGCCATTGCCGAGTGGCGCCCGGGCATCGAGAAGAACGATGTCGACCTCGCGGTGAACCGCAAGATGCTGAAAACCATCATCCAGGACGATGACCTGAGCCCCTGCCCGTTCCGCGGCCTGCACACCGAGAGCCCTTTTTCTGGCGACATATACCAGCAGGGAGGGATTGCGCACCGCAAGCAGGCACGGCTCATCACCAGCCTCCTGGGGGGACAGCAGCAGGCGGCCGTCACCCTTGGCAACACACCCCACGGCTTCTTGAAAACGCCCGCCGTAACCGCGACTGACCACCGCGACTCGGAAGCCTTGTCCCAGGAGCCTTTTGACCAGAGCATCGGCGACAGGCGTCTTGCCCGTGCCGCCCACCGTCAGATTACCGATCGAAACCACCGGCACAGAAGCCCGGTAAACAGCCATCAGGCCGGTGCGATACAGGGTCGCCCGCAGCCCGGTCACCATTTGGTACAGCAGAGACAAAGGCCAAAGCAAAACGAAAAACGTCCAACTGACGACGTTGGACGGCCTGGCATCGATCATGCGTCGATAGGCGTGAGAGAAAGTTCCCATCTCGGTGTCAATGGCTCAGGTGACGGTCGATCACGGCCATGGTTCGTTCGGTGGCGCCGCGGTTCTGCAGCAGGAGGTTGTGTCCGTTTTCGCCGAGCCGCTGTCGTTCCGCCGGATTTTCAATCAGCAGGCGCACCTGATGATACAGGTCGTCCCGATCGGCAACAGTCAACCCGCCCTGGGCCTTGCGAATCAGCCCGGCAATCTCCTTGAAATTCTGCATGTGCGGCCCGTAAATCACCGGCTTGTTGAGCAGCGAGGCCTCGAGAATATTATGGCCACCAACCGGAACCAGGCTGCCGCCGACAAAGACAATGTCAGCCATGGCATAAAAGGTGAGCATTTCTCCGACGGTATCGACCAGCAGCACGTCACCGGCCTGCAGGGGCTGAGTATCTCCGTCGATGGCTGTCCGCAGGACATGACGCAGATTCATTTTCGCAAGTTCCTCGCCAACCTGGCGGGCCCGTTCGGGACGCCGCGGCACCAGGACCAGGAAAAGTTGCGAATGGATCTCCAGCAGTTGGCGGTAGACTTCGGCCACCAGCTTTTCTTCACCGGCGTGCGTGCTTCCGGCCACCCAGACCAGGCTGTCGGCCGGCAGACGGAACTCGTGAAGCAATTGAGCCTGCGAGGAAGAGGCCACCTGCGGTTCCGGCATGTCGAACTTCAGGTTGCCGGACACCATGATCTGCTCGGGGGTTGCCCCGAGCAGCCGGATCCGCCGGGCATCCTGGGCCGTCTGCATACAGAAGGCAGTCACTTCGGCCAGGATCGGCTGCAGCAACTTGCCCGCCATGCGGTAACGCGGCAGGGACCGGTCAGAAATCCGCCCGTTGACAACAATGATCGGCACCCCCTGAAGATGGGCGGCTCTTACGAAGTTTGGCCAGATTTCCGTTTCCATCAAGACCACAATGGCCGGACTTATGCGCCGCAAAGCCCGGCGGACAACCCAGCTCAGGTCGAACGGGAAAAAGATGCAATGATCAACTTCAGGGATGGTAAGCGCCACCTCCCGGCCGGTTTCGGTGACGTGTGAAAGCAGCAGAACAGCATCGGGGTAGCGATGGCGCAATGCCCTGAGCAGGGGAGACACCGCCCGGGTTTCACCGACGGAAACAGCGTGGACCCAGATCACCCGGCGCTCGTGCAGACCGTTGCAAAACCCCTTCCGATAGGAACCAAGGCGTTCGCGAATCCCGCGCCGGGTCTTCCCGTAGCGCACTCCCCGCAGAAGATAGTACGGCACCAGGAACAGCGCGGAAAGGCAGAGGATCAGGTCATACAGGAGATAAATCATAGTGTTTCAGCCGTTCCCCGGCAGTTTGCTCATTTTCCTCCATGGCCTGCTGCAGCCGTTGGCGAAAGCTCTCGACCGTATCGTTTTCGGCATAGTAAAGAGGCTCCCCGAAGGAGAAAATCCCCCTTCCCGGCGGCAAGGGCAGGAGAAAGCGATCCCATGAACTGAACCTGTGCCCCCGACTACAGACAAAAGCCATCGGCACGACCGGCCGGCCGGAAAGGCGAGCCAATTGCACGACACCCTCCTTGACCTCGTGGCGAGGCCCCTTCGGGCCATCCGGGGTGATCGCCAGATCGACCGGATTTTTCGCTAATTCAACCATTTCGCGAAAGGCTGCACGCCCACCTCGCGTCGAAGAGCCGCGAATGGAACCGATGCCAAAGTAATCCATGGTCCGGGCGATATACTCGCCATCGCGCGAAGCACTGATCAGCACACTGGCACCCGGTCCCGGATAACCTCTGGCCATCATAAACAGCTGATCATGCCAGAAGGCCAGAATGACATGTTGACGAGCGTCCCAAAGTTCCTGGAGCGGCTTCTCTCGAAGCGTCTCGATCCGCAGGCAGGCATGCGTCAGGCGGATCAACCCGGCGGCGAGACAGGGACCGGCGCGCAGCAACAATCTTTCAGACAGAGATGCCACTACTCATCCCTGAACTGCATATCGTACAGCTTCTTGTAAAGACCGCTGCGGCCGATCAACTCCTGATGGGTTCCGACATCGACGATCCTGCCGCCTTCAAGGACCACGATCTTGTCGGCATGCATGATGGTGGAAAGTCGATGGGCGATGACGAAGGTGGTGCGATTGCGCATCAGGTTGGCCAGAGCGTCCTGCACCATCGCTTCACTTTCGGTATCCAGCGCACTGGTTGCTTCATCAAGGATCAGGATCGGCGCGTCTCGTAAAATCGCGCGGGCAATGCAAATTCGCTGGCGCTGGCCTCCGGAGAGTCGGACACCACGGTCGCCGATGCTGCTTTCGAAACCACCCGGCAGCAAACGAATGAACTCGTCGGCATAAGCCAGCCTGGCGGCTTCTTCAACTTCCGCATCAGTGGCTCCTTGCCGTGAATAACGAATATTCTCGCGGATCGAATCGTGGAACAGGAAAGTCTCCTGATCGACGAGGGCGAGGTTTTTCTTGAGGCTTTCCAGGGTCACCTGGCGAATATCCTCACCATCGATCAGGATGGTGCCTGCCTGGGGATCGTAGAAACGGCTCAGCAGGCCAACAAGGGTCGACTTTCCCGCTCCGGACGGGCCGACCAACGCCACGACCTCTCCCGGCGCAGCGGTGAGTGACACATCCTGCAGAACCGGTTCTTCATCATAGGCGAAACTCACCTTGTCAAATTCGACCCGCCCCTGGACCCGATGCATTTCCCTGGCAGAGGGGGAATCGTTGATATCGGGGATTTCGTCGAGAACCTCGAAGACTCGCTCCGCTGCGCCGATTGAACGCTGCACCTGGTTGTTGACTTTGATCAGGCGCTTGACCGGGGTGTACATCATGAGCACCGATGCGGCGAAGGCAAACAGTTCTCCCTGAGTAATCGCTCCGGAAATGACGCGATGCAGCCCATACCAGAAAACTCCGGCAATTCCGAGCGACGCCAGAATCTCGATGACTGGTGCAGACGCCGCGTCATATTTGAGGGTTTTGCGGATAAACCGGTAGAAGGCCAGGTTTTCGGCACGGAACCGCAAGGTTTCATACGCTTCGGTACCAAACGCCTTGATCACCTTGACCCCGGAAAAACTCTCCTGGAGAACCGCCGTAAGATTCCCCATGGTTGCCTGGCTGCGCTGCGTGTATTCCTTGATCTTGCGGCCAATGAGGGAGGCAGGCCCCAGCGCCAGAGGCAGAACCAGAAACGCCACGCAGGCCAGCCGCCAGTCGCTGTAAAACGCCGAGGCCGTTAGCCCGACGAGAGTGAAGGTCTCGCGGACCGCGTCGACCAGGACATCGGCTGCAGAACGCTGCATCACCCCTACATCGTTGAGAATCCGCGACATCATGTTGCCGGTCGAATTGCGGACGTAGTACCTCATCGACAGCCCCATCGAATGGGAATACAAGTCGTTGCGGACGTCCTGAACGATCATTTGCCCGGCAGTTTTTATGAAAAATTCCTGGATATAACGTGAAACACCTTTGAATATGGCCATCCCGACAATAATGAAGGGGACAAAATTGACCAGCGTGTAGCTCTTGCCGATGACGATCTTGTCAACCAGAGGCTTCATCAACTGGGCGGTCGCGACATCGACGCCGACGACTCCAAGGGACCCGACGAGAGCCAGAATGATCCGCCCCGTATACGGTTTGGAATAGATCAGGAGTCTCTTATAAGTATTGAAAGACTTTGATTTCATTGAATCCGGGGCCGCTCTCTTCCCAATAACGCGAAAAGCATATTCGCTACACGTCCTGCACACCCTGGCTCACCGAGGCGATCATTCACCCTGACCAAGCCCTCCCTGATCTGTCGAGAATAATCCGGGTTTCCCAGAATATGGACGATTTCCGCCGCCAGGTTCTCCGCCGTCGCGGCTTCCTGGATGAATTCTCGAACCACGCCTTCGCCGGCCACAATATTTGGCAGCCCGGCGAAGGGGACCTTTACCAGACGTTTGCCGATCGCATAGGTCAGTGGTGCCATGCGATAGACGATGGCCATCGGCGTGCCTGTCAGAGCAATCTGCAGGGTCACCGTCCCGGAAACCGCCAAAATGGCATCGCAGGCGTTGGCCGTATCGTAGATATTGCCCTCAACGAGGGTAACCGGCAGGGCACGACCGGCGAAAGCCTGTTCAAATTCCTCGTGACAAAGCGTCGGCGCAACCGGGAGAAGGAAGGCCACCTCCGGTCGCTTTTCCCTGATTCGCTGCGCGGCGGCAAGCATCACGTCCAAATTGAAATGCAGCTCGTTGCGTCGACTGCCGGGGAATATCCCGACGACCGGACGTGCCGGATCGATGCCGAGGGATTCCAGGTAAGCGCTGCGCTCCGTATCGATTCTGAATTCATCCAGCAGCGGATGGCCGACATACTCGACCTGAATCGGCAATCCCTGGTAAAGCTCAGGTTCGAACGGGAAGATCGCCGCCAGTCGGTCGACTACCGCGGCGATTTTCTTCACCCTCCCCCGCCGCCATGCCCAGACCTGAGGACTGACGTAATAAAGCACCGGCACCCCGACCCGCTCGGCAACCTTGGCAAGCCGCAGATTGAATTCGGGAAAATCGATGAGGACCAACGCGTCCGGCCGAGTTGGCCCGTTCAGGATCGCTTTCAGTTGATTGAACGCCCGACGGATAACCGGGAAATGGCCGAGAACCTCGACCAACCCCATGACGGCAACGTCCTCGCCCGGGACCAGAATCTCACAACCGGCTTCAGCCATGCGTGGCCCGCCGATACCAAAAAACTGCAGCGCCGGGTCGATTTCCCGTGCAGCACGGATCAGGTTGGAGCCGTGCAGATCACCGGAGGCCTCGCCGGTGACGATCAGAACCCGCTGCAAATCCTACGCCTTGCCCATGGCCGTAATGACCCGATTCATCTGCGTCTCGCTGAGCTCGGGGTAGATCGGCAGCGACAGCACCCGGGCCGCTACCTGTTCGCTGACAGGAAGAGAGACCTCGGCACAGACCCTGGCAAAGACATTCTGGCGATGCAAGGGGATCGGATAGTAGATCGCCGAGGCACATTCCGCCTGGGTGAGGGCTGTCTGAAGCGCTTCGCGACGGTCGGTCAGCACGGTGTACTGGTGATAGACATGCATTCCTTTGCCGTCTTCAAAAGGCGGCATTACACCGACCTCGGCCAAGCGGCCCGAGTAGTAATGAGCGTTCACTCGCCGCTGCAGGTTGAAGCGATCGATATGGCGCAGCTTGACCCTGAGGATCGCTGCCTGCAACTCGTCCAGCCGGCTGTTGTAGCCAATGATGTCATGATGATAGCGCACCTTGCTGCCATGGTTGCGCAGCATGCGCACCTGCTCGGCAAGCCGGTCATCGCTGGTGACAACCATGCCGCCGTCACCGTAACAGCCGAGGTTCTTGCTCGGGAAGAAGGAGAAACACCCCAAAGCCCCCCAACTTCCGGTCTGTTTGCCGGCATAGGTGGCCCCGAATGACTGGGCACAGTCTTCGATCAACAGAAGGTCGTGTTCGTCACACATCTGCTTGAGCGGCGCCAGATCGGCCGGCTGACCGAACAGATGGACCGGGAGAATCGCCCGGGTCTTCGGCGTGATCGCCTTCCGCACCAACTCCGGATCGAGATTGAAGGTCTGGGGGTCGATGTCGACAAAGACCGGAGTGGCCCCGACATAGGCAATTGCTTCGGCGGTCGCGATAAAGGTAAATGGCGAAGTGATGACTTCGTCGCCCGGGCCAAGACCGGCGGCACGCAGGGCCAGGTGCAGGGCATCGGTCCCCGAGGAAACCCCGACGGCATGCTTGACGCCAAGATAGGCGGCAACTTCGGCTTCGAAGGCCTGTCCATGGGGGCCAAGGATATAATAACTGGTATCGAGGACACCGGCTATTGCCTGGTCGATCTCGCCTTTCAACTGCTGATACTGGATTTGAAGGTCCACCATCGGGATCTGCATGCTCAAGCTTCCTTTCAATAAAAAACGACAGGCGAGACAGGCTTGACGCCCCCCGCCTGCATCATCCTGCCATAACGGGCAACACTGTCGATCAACCACTCACCTCGTGCCAGAGACGGCTGTTGATCTGCATGGCAACTTCCAGGGCGCGCTTGCCATCCTCGCCAGACACTACGGGTGGGGTGCCATCACGTACCGCGGCAACGAATGCGTCAATTTCATCGCGCAGGGCATCGCCCTGGGCGAAAGTGCGTTCCTCCACGACAATATCCGGAAGCCCGGGAATCAGGTTGGCGCCGGGCTGGCGACGATAGATGGCAATCGAACGGTTCTGATAATCGATGGCAATGTAGGCATCCTGCTGGAAGATGCGGATCTTGCGCAGCGTCTCCCGACTGGCCCGACTGGCGGTGACATTGGCCACGCAGCCATTGGCGAACTGCAGGCGGGCGTTGGCGATGTCGACCTCTCCGGAGAGGACTGGCAACCCCACTGAATTGACCGTGGTGATCGGATGACGAACCAGGCTGAGGAGGATGTCGATATCGTGGATCATCAGATCGAGCACAACGTTGACGTCGGTACCGCGCGGCTTGAATGGCGCCAACCGGTGGGATTCGATAAACAGGGGATTCTTGAGCACTCCCTGCAGAGCCTTCACGGCCGGATTGAAACGTTCCAGGTGCCCCACCTGCAGTACCAGATTGCGCCCGTCGGCAATCCGGATCAGTTCATCAGCCTCGGCCACTGTCTGTGTGATCGGCTTTTCCAGCAGCACATGGATGCCGTTGTCGAGACAGTCCTTGGCAACCGCATGGTGATGCTGGGTTGGCACCGCAACCGAGACGAGATCGACCTGGCCGAACAGTTCCCGGTAATCGACAAATGATGGGCAACCAACCTCGGCGGCAACCTCACTCCCCCGGGCCGGAGAGGCATCGACCACTCCGACCAGCGCCACCCCGTCATGATCGCGGTATTTCTGGGCGTGAAACCGACCAAGATAACCAACCCCGATGACTGCGGCGCGCAATACTCCCATGGTCGATCCTAACGGGCAATCCCGCGCTGGCTTTCCTTGATGAACGTGGCAAAGTGGCAAACTTCAGGAATCGAGCCGTACTCCTGTTCGATCCTTTCCAGTGCCTCTTCCATGCGCAGGTTGGCTCTGAACATCAGCCGATAGGCGTTTTTGATCCCGCGGATCGTCTGCTCGGGAAAACCACGACGTTTGAGTCCAACCAGGTTGATGCCGATGGTCTTGGCCCGGTCCCCCTGGGCAATGGTATAGGGGGGAATGTCCTGGGCAATCATCGCTCCGCCGCTGATCATGGTGTGGCATCCGACCCGGCAGAATTGATGGACGGCAACCAGGCCGCCGAGGATGGCATTGTCCTCGACTTCGACATGACCGGCAAGGGTCGCGGCGTTGGCCATGACGACCCGGTTGTGAACCCGGCAGTCGTGAGCAACGTGGGAATACGCCATGAACAGGTTGTCGCTGCCCACCTCGGTACGGCCACCGCCATCGACGGTTCCGCGGTGCAGCGTGGCGAACTCGCGAATGCGGTTGCGATCGCCAACCACCAGCCAGGTTTCCTCTCCCTTGTATTTGAGGTCCTGGGGACCGGCACCGACCGAGGCAAACTGGAAAATCTGATTATCCCGGCCGATTTCGGTCCAGCTATCAATGACAACATGTGAACCGACTTGAGTACCGGCGCCGATCTTTACATGCTTGCCGATAATGCTGTAAGGGCCGACAGTGACGGTGGCATCGAGCTGCGCCGTAGGGTGAATAATGGCTGTCGGATGAATCATGACTTGCCTTCCGTCGCCGCAAAAGTCGCTTTCAGTTCAGCTTCAGCCACCAGCTTATCGCCGACAAACGCCTTCCCGGCAAAGGTATAGATACCGCGTTTGAGGCTGGCCAGGTTCAACTCGAGGCGAAGGACATCGCCAGGGAGCACCGGTTTGCGGAAACGCGCTTGATCGATGCCGACGAAGTAGGGCACCTTCCCCTCTTCGACTTCTCCGGCGAGGTGTGCGTAAACACCACCAACTTGTGCCATTGCCTCGAGAATGAGCACCCCCGGCATGATCGGATGTCCGGGGAAGTGGCCCTGAAAAAACGGCTCGTTGATCGTCACATTCTTTACCCCGACGATCTTTACCCCTTTTTCGAAGGCGGCAATCCGGTCGACCAGCAGAAACGGAAAGCGATGGGGAAGATAAGTCATGATTTCTGTAGTGTTCAGTTCCATAGTCACTCCTGATCCTTGTCGTTGCGATTTTCCAACTCAAGCAGGCGCTGCCGGAGCTGTTGAAGTTCACGGCGCATTTCCGGAAGGTGGGTCATGGTCATGGCCATCTTCAACCATTCCCGATGAGGCATCAGCGGAAATCCGGCCATCACCTGGTTGCTCTCGACGTTATTGGTCACCCCGCCACGCGCGGCGATCGTTACAAAATCGCCGACAGTGACATGCCCGGCAGTAGCTGTCTGACCGCCAAACGTGCAGTGTCGGCCAATGTTGCTGCTCCCGGCAATGCCCGTCTGGGCAACCAGGATGCAGTCCTCTCCGACCTGAACGTTATGCGCAACCTGCACCAGATTGTCGACCTTGGTGCCGCGGCCGATTCGGGTGTCGTCAAGGGTGCCGCGATCAATACAGCTACAGGCGCCAATCTCCACGTCATCTTCAACAATCACCCGGCCGACTTGGGGGATCTTCTCATAGCGCTGGCCGTCCGGTGCAAAACCGAACCCGTCGGAGCCAATAACCGCATTGGGCTGGAGAATGACCCGATCACCAATCACGCACCCCTCGCGAATGACCACACCGGAGTGCACCTGGCAATTACTGCCAATTTCAGCGTGAGGATAGACGGTCACATTGGCGTGAAGAACACTGCCGTGTCCGACCCGTGCCCCCGCGCCCACCACGCAGCCGGCGCTGATCGATGCCGTGGGTGCAATGACCGCCGTCGGATCGACCGTGGCAGCGGCATGAGCCCCGTGCGGGAGGCGGGGAGCCGGGTGAAAATAAGCAAGAATTCTGGCAAAGGCGAGATACGGATTGGCGCAAAGCAGCAACGTACGATCAATGGCACCCTCAAGGGAGGGGTGCACGATCACAGCGCTTGCACGTGATGACTCAAGCTGCACTCTGTGCTTCGCTTTGGCCAGGAAACTGATCTCTCCCGAATCGGCCCGATCCAACGGGGCAACCCCTGAAATCAGCAGGTCCGCGTTCCCGCGGACCTGCCCACCGACCAGTTCGGCCAACACCCCAAGCGGTGTCGGGGTTGTTTCTTCCACGGTCATCGGATTATTTCCCGGCGGACTGCTTGTCGAACGCCTGAATCACCCGGTCCGTCATGTCAATACCGTCGCTGGCGTAAAGGATCGAGCTTTCGGTCTTTTCCAGAACCAGGGTATATCCATCCTGTTTGCCGATCTGCTGGACAACCTTGAAAATCTCCTCAAGGATCTTGCGGGTAAAATCGGCATCGGTTTGCTGCAGTTCTTCCTGGATATCCTTGGTCAGCCGCTGATAATCCTTGACCTTTTGCTGGTAGTCGCGTTCTTTGGCGGCGCGTGCCTCTGCGGAGAGCAGCATTGCCTGCTTTTCCAGGTCTTCCTTGAGTTTTTTCAGTTCGTCCTGCTTTTTCTGCACATCGGCGTCATAGTCCTTGAACTTGGCCTTCATCTTTTCCTTGGCAGCCTTGCCGGCCGCCGACATATTGAGGGCTTTTTGCAGATCGACGTAGCCGATCTTCATGGCATCGGCCGCCATTGCAGCCGGAACGGCAATCAGGGTGAGCAGAACGACAGCCAGCATCATCAGACGTTTCATCCACGTATCTCCTTTAATTCCTTGGTGACTCAATCAAGCATTGAGTCTGGCAATTGGACGGCGCTTAAGCCGTTCCGGTTGACAGAATGTCTAGAAAAATCTTCCGATCATGAAATCCAGCCGGGCGTTGTCTTCCCATTCCTCGGGATCAAGGTTGTAACCCCACTCCAGGCGCAGGGGCCCGAGCGGGCTGAGCCAGCGGATGCCGGCACCCACGCTGTAACGCCAATCCGACATGTAATCGGTGTCCCAGGCATTACCGACATCGAAGAAGGTCACCCCCTTGATCCCCATATCCTTGGCCAACGGGAAAATCCACTCGAAGTTGGCGTAGGCCTCCATGTCGCCCCCGGTGTAATCGCCATTTTCGTCGCGCGGACCGACCTCGCGCGAATCGAAGCCGCGGATCGTATTGATGCCGCCGAGATAGAACCGCTCGTCAATCGGCACTTCGTCGCCCCAATCCTGGACATAGCCAACCTGACCATGAGCCGAAACCACGGTACCCAAAAATGCCGGCCAGAAATGACGATAGTCGAGAATATATTTATTGAACTTCTCGTCGCCGCCAATGCCGGCCAATTCCCAAGACGCCTCGAACACTTGTCCGCTTGACGGATCAAGGCGGTAATCCGTGGTGTCACGCGTGAAGGTACTTGTGATCGAGGAAATGGTCGATTTCCCCTCCTCGTCCTTGATATCGTCCGACGCAAAGAAAGAAACGTCGTAAATCTTCTTCTGTTCGTAACGATAAACGAAGAGTGCCCGTGAGTAATCGTCGAGCACCGGCATGCCGAGTTTGAGGGCGCCACCAGTGGCATCCCGGCTGAAATCGTCCCATTCGCGGGAAGTCTTGTAGAGTTCGAACCCGAGGGTCAGGTTCTTGTCCATGAAGTATGGGTCGGTCAGGCCGATCTGATACGTGTTGCTCTCGCTGCCGAGTGATGCGGCCAGATTCAGCTTCAAGCCGCGACCGAGGAAATTCTCCTGGGTGATCGACCCCTGCCCGACGAAACCGTCGACCGACGAATAACCGGCACCGATGCTGAACGTTCCGGTCGAGCGTTCCTTGACGTTGACGTCGACATTGACAAGACTCTGTTTTGACCCCTCGCTGGTGGTCACGTCAACCGCCTCGAAGTAGCCAAGATTGTTGATCCGCGCCTTGCTGCGCTTGAGCGCCGAGGCATTGAACAGGTCACCTTCGACCACCTTCATCTCGCGGCGGATGACCTTGTCCCGGGTCTTGGTGTTGCCGGAGATATTGATGCGCTCGACCGAAACCTGCGGGCCCTGTTCGATCTCCAGGGCCAGGTCGACCAGCTTGGTCGCATCATCGACACGGCTCAGCGGGGAAACGTTGGCGTAGGCATACCCCTTGTCGGCATACAGGTCGGTGATCTTGCTCACCCCCTTGCGCAGCAGTTCCCGGGAAAAGACATCGCCGGGGCGCAATTGCAGATGGTTGAGGATCTCACCCTTACGGTCGATCAGGTCGCCGACCGCATCGATCTTGCCGATCCGGTACTGATCGCCCTCGTCGATCTGGATCAGAACCAGCATGTGACTGCGATCGTCAACCAGCGAGATGACCGGCTTACGGACCTTGACCCGGATATAGCCACGATTGAAATAAAGGTCGGTAATGCGTTCGAGATCCTGTTCAAGCAGGGCTTCGTCATAGTTGCCGCGGCCGGTCAGCCAGGAAAACATCCATTTTTCCTGGGTATCCATGGCGGCGCGCAGTTCGCCGGCATCGAAGATCGTATTGCCTTCGAAACGCAGTTCCTTGATGCGCACCAGCTTCCCTTCGGCAACCCGGAAAGTGACCAGCGCTTCATTCTCGTCATTGACCTGGCTGTCGGACGTAATCTCGGCAGCGTAGTAGCCTTCCTTGACGTATTCCGCCTTTATCGCCGCGATGCTCTTCTGCACCTCGTAGGGGTCGTAGATGTCGGGCACCTTGAGGGTCACCACCCCCTGCAGGCGCTCGGTGCCGATCTCCTCGTTCCCCTCGTACTTCACATTACGCACCAGCGGCCGCTCGGTCACCTGGAAGACCAGAATCTGGGCATTGTTCTGGAGCTCGACCTGCGCGGAGACATCGGAGAATCGCCCCAGTTTGTAGATGGCCTGGATTGCTTCGTCGATCTGCGGAGGAGTGACAGTCTGCCCCTTGTGCAGTGAGATGGCATTCAGAATGGAATCCGCCTTGACCCGACGGTTGCCGCTGACCACGATATCGGCGACCTGGTATTCGCTCACCGCCCATAGGGGTGCAGTCCACAACAACAGCACCAACAACAGTAATGCCCTCTTGATCATCACAATCCGGCTCCGGAAATAAGGGTCTATTCGAAATGAGGCATTATAGGGGAAGCTGACGGGGGGTGTAAACCGAAAACTACTGATTCTGTACTGCTAATTCTTTTCTTTCAAATTGTGGTTAATTCGCCCTCCGGCGACATTGCGGGGTCTTCACTGTGCCTGCGTCACCGCGCCTTGCCAGAGATCGAAATCCCTCACAATTTGTGCAGCAAACTGACTGGATGAAAACACTAGGCGGCGAGTGAGCCATCGACCATGCGGATGATGCGATCCATGCGCGAGGCCAGTGTTTCGCTGTGGGTCACCACGATCAGGGTCAGATTGTACTCGGCGTGCAGGCGATCGAGCAAGGAGAGGATTTCCCCCGAGGTACCGCTGTCAAGGTTTCCGGTCGGCTCGTCGGCCAGCAGCAGCCTGGGGTTCATGACCAGGGCCCGGGCGATCGCCACCCGCTGCTGTTCCCCCCCGGAGAGCTGCCCCGGCTTGTGGCCGAGGCGGTGACCGAGGCCGACGGCCTGCAGCAGCCGGTCGGCACGGGCACATGCCTCATCAAGCGGCAGTCGGCCGATGCGGGCCGGCATCATGACGTTCTCCAAGGCGGTAAATTCTGGCAGCAGCTGATGAAACTGGAAAACAAAGCCGACCGTCCGGTTGCGGAAGGCGTCAAGCTGGGCGGGCGCGTAGCGAAAAAGGTCTTCCCCTTCGAAGCGGACCGAACCTTCACTTGGACGATCAAGTCCTCCCAGCAGGTGCATCAATGTGCTCTTGCCGGCCCCGGAGGCACCGACGATTGCAATCCGTTCGCCGGCGCGCACGTCCAGATCTATGCCGCGCAGCACCTCGACCGTTCCCACATCGGTGACGAACCGCTTGCACAACCCCTGCACTGAAATCAAAGTAACGTCTCCTGAAAAAACCGTTGAGTGGTTGAGTCGTTGAGTTGGAAAACCACTTGACAGCTCAACCACTCAACGAATTTGCCCTATTCATAACGCAGCGCCTCGGCCGGGTCCATACGGGCCGCCCGCCAGGCCGGATAGACGGTCGCCAGCAGAGAAATGCTCATGGCGACGATAACTACCGCGATCACATCCCCCGGATTGACGACCGACGGGAAGTGATCCATGCCGTAGACCGACTGGTCGAAAATCTTCACGCCGAGCAGACTTTCCAAGCCCTTGATGATCGGGTCGGCGTTCTTTGCCAGCAGCAGCCCGAGGAGGGTACCCAACAGAGTTCCCACCGTGCCGACGATCAGTCCCTCGAGAATGAAGATTTTCATGATGCTGTTCGACGTTGCCCCCATAGAGCGCAGGATGGCAATATCTCGATGTTTTTCCATGACCACCATGATCAGGGTGGTGGCAATATTGAAGGCGGCGACCAGGACGATGATCGCCAGAACGATGAACAATCCGAGCTTTTCCAGGTTGAGGGCGGCCAGGAACGACCCGAACAGATCCTCCCATGAACGGACCGAATACGGGAAACGGTACTGACTGCGCAGCGTTTGCGCCACCGGACGAGCCTGGTCAAAATTGTCGACTTCGACCTCGACGCCGCTCACCACACCGTCCAGATCGAGGAAACGTTGGGCCTGGGCAAGGTCGACATAGGCAAAATAGGTGTCGATGAAGCCGCCGCGCTGCTGGATGACGCCGACAACCCGGAACACCTTCATCTTGGGGATCATGCCGAACGGCGTGATGTTGAACATCGGCGGAATGACGTTGATGGTGTCGCCGACCGCGACGCCAAGCGCGGCCGCGGTGTCGAGGGCGATGATGATCCCCGGGGGAGCGGCCGCCGTGTCGAACAACAGCTCCTTGCCGGCTCGCCCATCGAGAGTGAGCAGCGGTTGGCGCAGGATTTTATTGCCGGGAACGATGCCGCGCACATTGACGGCGGCGACGTTGTGCTTCGACAGCAGCATCACCTCCTTGGTGATGAACGGCGCTGCATCGACGACATGGGGTGAGGACTTGCGGGCCGCATCGACCACCGATGCATAATCGGCCAGATTTTCGCCGTGTTTCTGGATCAGGACGTGGGGGATGTTGCCGAGAATCTGCTGGCGGACGCCGTCATGAAAACCGGTCATGACCGCCAGCACCACGATCAGCGCGGCCACACCAAGGGTCACTCCGGCAATGGAGATAAAGGAGATGACCGAGATGAAGGTCTGTTTGCGCTTGGCCCGCAGATAGCGCAGGCTGACGAAAAGTTCGTAGGTCATAGGCAGCGTAGGGGGACGGCGC
>JAMPXI010000052.1 GCA_023701265.1 Desulfuromonadales bacterium
TGACAGGGTATAATCTAATCAAGACCGTTCCGGTCCAGACCGGATTTTTCCAACACTCAGGAGGTTGAAAGACCATGCAAGTTGCCGTGACCTTCCGCCACATGGACAGCAGTGAGCCCGTGCGCAGCTATGTTGCCGAGAAAATGATGCGGGTCAAGAAGTACATCGACGAACCGGTCGAGGCCCAGGTGGTCCTCTCGGTCGAGAAGAAGATCCGCCACAAGGTGGAAGTGACCCTGGCGGCCAAGGGGATCACCATCAAGGCGGCCGAGCAGACCGAAGACATGTACGCGGCGATCGACGGAGTCCTCGACAAGCTTGAACGGCAGCTCAAGCGCTACAAGGAGAAGATCAAGCGCCACAAACCCTTGGCCGGTAGTGAGCGCAAGGTCGCCAAGACCGTGTTCGCCGCCGAGAGCATCGACGAGGGGCATGCCGAACCGACCATCATCAAAACCGACACCTTTCACGTCAAGCCGATGTCGGTCGAAGAAGCCGTCATGCAGATGGATCTTCTGGACAAGGAGTTCCTGGTTTTCACCGATTCCAATTCCGCGGAGATCAACGTGGTCTATCGGCGCAAGGACGGTAATTACGGCTTGATCGTGCCGCAAAGCTGAGGCAGAATAATCCGCTCACGGCGGCAGGTGTTTCCGCCTGCCGCCGTTGTTTTTTTTTGTGCCGCCCATCCTGACAGAGTGTGCCGTCTATGTCGGTAAAGATCGCCGAAATGCTGGTCCCCTCCGCGATCGTTGCGGATCTCAAAGGGGTCGGCAAGCATGATGTCCTGACCGAGTTGGCCGAGGCTGTGGTTGCCGCCAATCCTGCCCTGAATCTCAACGAGGTGATCCGGGTACTCCTTGAGAGGGAACGCCTGGGCAGCACCGGCATCGGTGACGGCATCGCCATCCCCCACGGCAAGCTGAAAAACCTGGAAAATCAATTGATCGCCTTTGGCCTCAGCCGCAAGGGTGTCGATTTTGATGCCATGGACGGCAAGCCGGCCAGGCTTTTTTTTCTGCTGATCGCTCCTGAAGAAGCGGTTGGCATCCATCTCAAGACGCTGGCGCGCATTTCCAAGCTGCTCAAGGTGCCGGCGGTTCGCGAACGCCTTCTGGCGGCGACCGACCGCCAGCAGATTCATCAAATCATTGTGGAAGAAGAAGAGAAGTTGTAACCATATGGCGCAGATCAGTATTGCCGAACTGCTGGCCGAGAAAGAGTCCGGACTCGATCTGGAACTGCTTGCCGGAGGGCGCGGACTTGACCGTCTGGTCCAGATGCCTCGCATCCAGAAGCCGGGGTTGGCTCTGGCCGGATATACCAAGAATCTCCACCCCGACCGCATTCAGGTGCTCGGCTCGACAGAGCTGACCTATCTCGAAGAAATCTTTGCCTGCGATCCGTTGCGCGCGGAGCAGAACATCCGCGAGCTTTGCGCCCTGGAGATCTGCTGCTTCATTATCACCAAAGGGCAGCAGGCACCGCCAAGCATGCTCGAAGAGGTCGAACGCCGCGGCATTCCGTTGCTTCGGACCCACCACATCAGCTCGACTTTCATCTCGCTCATGACCCAGTATCTTGAGGAGCGTCTGCTGCCGCAAACTACCGTGCATGCCGTTCTGGTCGACGTGCTTGGCGTTGGTGTGCTGCTGATGGGGAAGAGCGGCATCGGCAAGAGTGAATGCGCCCTCGACCTGGTTCTGCGCGGCCATCGCCTGGTCGCCGACGACGTCGTCAAGGTAAGGTTCAAGTTCCCTGCAGTCCTCTTTGGCGAGGGCAGCGACCTGCTCCATTACCATATGGAGATCCGCGGCCTGGGGATCATCAACATCAAGCACCTGTTCGGGGTGGCTGCGATTCGCGAACGCAAAAAAATCGACCTGGTGATCGAACTGGCCGAATGGCAGGACGGTGCCGAATATGACCGGCTCGGCCTGGAGGAACGGTACTATGAACTGCTCGGGGTGAAGCTGCCGATGCTGACCATCCCGGTGCGTCCCGGGCGGAACATCACCGGGATTGTCGAAGTGGCAGCCCGCAACCAACTGCTCAAGGAAATGGGTTACCACAGCGCCGTCGAATTCGAGGCGCGCCTTGAACAGCGCATGGCGGAAGCCGCCCACCTGCATGCCCACAGCATCATCGGGAGCAATCTCGAATGAGCCGCCGCCTGGTGGTGCTCACCGGGCTTTCCGGTTCCGGCAAGAGTACCGGCGCCCGGGCGTTGGAAGATGCCGGATTCTTCGTCGTTGACAACCTGCCGCTGCCGCTGCTCCCCGACTTCCTCGCTCTGACCGATCGCGGCTACCGTCATGTGGCGGTTGTAGTCGATGCCCGTAGCCGTGATTTCCTGAGCGGCGCACAACTCATACTCGCCGATCTGAAAAACTCCGGGACATCCCTGGAAGTGTTGTTTTTCGAGGCAGCCGACGAAGAACTGGTGCGCCGCTTCTCCGAAACCCGCCGACGGCATCCCCTGGTGCAGCAGGAAGGGATCGCGGGGGCGATCCGTCAGGAGCGCGAGTTGATGGCGGAACTCAAGCGGGCCGCCACGGTCATTCTCGACTCTTCGGAAACCAACGTGCACCAGTTGCGACAGAAAGTGCTGACCGTGGTATTCGGTCCGGAGCAAGAGACGAACCGTCTCGCCGTTCAGTTGGTTTCGTTCGGCTATCGCTATGGTCTGCCGCTGGAAGCCGACCTGGTCTTCGATGTCCGCTTTCTCGACAACCCGCATTTTGTTCCGGAACTCCGCCCGCTGACCGGCCGCGACCCTCAGGTCAGTCACTTTGTGCTCTCCCAACCCGACTGCCAGGAATTCATCGAGCGGGTCAAGGATCTGCTCTTCTTCCAGGTGCCGCGCTGTCTGAAGGAAGGGAAAAGCGCCCTGACCATTGCCGTCGGCTGCACCGGCGGCCGGCATCGGAGCGTGGCGGTTGTTGAAGAGCTTCGCCCCTATCTGCTCGGGACCGGGTGTGCCGTTGAGGTTATCCATCGTGATGCCGATCGGAGCGTTTCGTGATCGGCCTGGTGGTTGCGACCCATGGCTACCTGGGAGAGTCTCTGCTGGCCACGGCGGCGATGATCGTCGGGCCGCCCGCTCAGGCTTGTGCCGTCAGCCTCTCGCGCGATCATTCGCCCGAGGAGTTGCACGATCTGCTGGCCAGAGCGATCGTCAAAGTCGACAGTGGCGACGGAGTGCTGGTAGCGGCTGATATGTTCGGTGGCACCCCGGCCAATGTCGGCATGACCCTGCTCGCTCCCGGACGGGTTGATCTGCTGACCGGGGTCAATCTGCCGATGCTGCTCAAATTCATGACCTACCGCGAACGTTACTCCCTTCAGGAACTGGCCGAAACGCTGAAAGAGCAAGCCCGCGACGGGATCGTTCTGGCCAGCGAAGTGTTGCGCCAACAAACATGACAATTGCCCGGAAACCGGTATGGGAATCGTTCTCGCCCGCATAGACAGCCGCCTGATACACGGGCAGATCCTCGAAGCCTGGTTGCCCCATGTTCGGGCCGAGTGCATTGTCGTCGCCAACAACGCGGCGGCAGGCACACCGCTGCAGCGCATGATCATGAAGGCGGCCGTGCCGAGCAGCGTCCGGCTGGAAATCGGCACGCTCGACGAAACAGCGGTGCTGCTGTCCTCGACAGAGCTTTCCGGGAAGCGGACGCTGCTGCTCTTTGCCAGCACAGAAGATGCCCTGCAGGCCTGTCGGCTCGGTATCGATTTCACAAAGCTCAACCTCGGCAACATGCATGCCGCCGACGGGAAATGTCGCTACAGCTGCACCCTTGCCCTTGACCAGCGCGATATTGACAATCTGCGCGCGGTCGAAGCGTTCGGAGTCGCAATTGTCGCCCAGTGCGTTCCGGCCGACCGTGAGCAGGGGTGGGAAATCCTGGTGCGGAACGGGGGGGCATAGATGGTCGCCTCGTATCTCACGACTGGCGCTTTGGCGGTTTTTCTTGGTCTCGACCGGGTGGCTGTGCTGCAGTGCATGGCTTCGCGGCCGTTGGTGGCTGCACCGCTGACCGGTTGGCTGCTCGGCGTGCCGATGGCCGGCTTCGAGGTGGGAATTCTGCTGGAACTGCTGTGGCTCGGCCGTTTGCCGGTCGGGGCGGTGATCCCTCCAGATGACACCCAGGTGGCGATCGGTGCCACGGCCCTGGCTCTGACCATGGAACGGCTGCTTGGCCTGCACGGCATGCCTGCCGTCATCCTCTGTGTGCTGGTCGCTATCCCGCTGGGGAAAGTCGGGCAATATGCCGATACCCGCGCCCGCCAGGCCAACAACCGGTTGGCCCATTTGGCGGTAGCGGCCGCGTCTGCCGGTGACTCCAACAGAATCGAGCGGCTGCACTTGCGCGGGTTGGGCCATTTTGCTCTGGCCGCCCTGTTTACCTGCACGGGGATTGTCGCAGGGGGGACGCTGCTGCTTTATCCCCTGGCGCCGCTGCTCATCGGTACGGTGAGCGAAACCGGCTTAGCCCTGCAGTACAGCTTTACCATGATCGGAGCTGCTGTGCTGCTTGGCACGCTCAATGTCAATCGGGGATTCTTCCTGTTCGGGGCGGCGTTTGTCGCCACCCTGCTCGTCATCGGGTTGAGATAGGCCGATGTCAGCGCCCCGGCTCCCCCTGAGCACCCTGATGCACGGCTGCATGCGTTCCGTGCTGCAGCAGGGGAGCTGGAACTTCGAGCGGATGCAGAACCTGGGTTTCATCTACCAGTTGCTGCCGGGCCTGCGGCGCCTGTATGGCCCGACCCTTCCGGCCGAAGTTCTGCAACGCCATACCGAGTATTTCAACACGCACCCTTACATGGCATCCTGGGTGGCCGGAACCGTACTGCGGCTGGAAGAGAAGCAGTTGGCCGGTGAAACTCTGCCGATGGATGCCGCGACGTTCCGGTCCATGGTTATGGCGCCTTACGCGGCCATGGGTGATGCCCTGTTCTGGGGGGCGCTCCGCCCGCTGGCGGCGGTTGTGGCTCTCCTCCTGGCGATCCAGGGGGTGCTGTGGGCACCGCTGATGCTGCTGATGATCTACAATCTGCCGCACCTGGCGTGTCGGTGTGGCGGGTGGCTGTTCAGCTACCGGCAGGAACTCGCTTCGGCAGAGCTGCTCCAGCGATTGCGCCTCCCCGATGTGGCGATCCGGCTCAAGGAGTTGACGATCATCCTTCTCGGCATCCTGTGCGCACTGCTTGCCGCCCGCGGCTGTGCACACCAGGAGATTGCCCCGAGCTGGGGGCTCGCCCTGCTGCCGGTTGTACTGATTTTCACCTGGATGGCGCGGCGCGGCGTCTCAAGTTTTGTACTTGTGGTCATGACCACGGCCAGCCTGCTCGGTGTGGCCCTGGTGTTCTGACACGGCGAGGAAGCGATGACTGAAAGCGCGGAGTTCCGTCTTATCAACCGGCTCGGCCTGCATGCACGGGCCGCTGCCCAGCTGGTGCAGACCGCCAACCGCTTCAAGTCCGATGTCATGGTTGCCAAGGACGGCGAGGAGGTCAACGGCAAAAGCATCATGGGCCTGCTGATGCTGGCGGCCCCGGTTGGATCGCTGCTGCGCGTGACGGTCTCGGGCAGCGATGCGACAGAGGCCATGCAGGCAATTGGAGTACTGATCAATGATGGCTTCGGTGAGCGCTGAGATTTCTCAGGACACGATACTGGTCGGCATCGGCGCATCGCCGGGGATCGCCATTGCCAGAAGTCACCTCCTCAACCGGGCCAGGGTGGCCGGCATCGAGCGGCGCATCCTCCCTACCGAGGTCGATGCCGAGATTGCCACCTTCCAGGCGGCTGTCGACAAGGCCAAGACCCATCTCCACGAGGTCAAGGAACAGGCGGCCGACCAGCACGCCGAGCATCTGTACATCATCGATACCCATCTGTTGATCCTCGAAGATCAGCTGCTGATCAACGCCACCATCGACCTCATCCGCACCGAGCTGCTCAACGCCGAAGGAGCGTTGAGCAGGACCCTGCGCAGGTTGCGCCAGGTCTTCGACAGCATCAGTGACGAGTACCTGCGCGAACGCCGCTCCGACATCGACTCGGTCGGCGATCGCCTGATGCGCAACCTGCTCGGCGAAGTCCGCGAAAACCTCGCAACGTTGACCGGCCAGGCGATCATCGTCGCCCACGATCTTTCCCCCGCGGACACCATGCAGCTGGATCGCGGCAAGGTCGTCGGTTTTGTCACCGATGTCGGTGGCCGCACCTCGCATACCGCCATCCTGGCCCGTTCGCTGATGATTCCCGCCGTGGTCGGCCTTGAAAACATCACCACCCAGGTGATGAGCGCCGAACCGATGATCATCGACGGCACCGCCGGCACGGTGATCCTCAACCCGTCGCCCGACACCTTCCGCGAGTACCTGGCCCGCAAGCAGCGCTATGAGTACCTGGAAAAGGAGCTGCTCGCCTACCAGGTGCTGCCGGCTGAGACCGAAGACGGTCATCGTATCGCCCTGCGCGGAAATGTGGAGCTGCCCGATGATATTGCCGCGGCACGCGCACAGGGTGTCGAAGGGATCGGGCTTTACCGGACCGAGTTCCTGT
Source organism: Desulfuromonadales bacterium (assembly GCA_023701265.1). GTDB lineage: Bacteria > Desulfobacterota > Desulfuromonadia > Desulfuromonadales > BM103 > VAUL01. The sequence goes on from JAMPXI010000052.1 coordinate 6,581, forward strand.
TCATGGCGGCCAGCGTCCCTCCCTCCGAAGAGGAGCAGTACCTTGCCTATCGGGCTGCCGCCGAAGCGATGGCGCCCCATCCGGTGACCATCCGCACCCTCGATGTCGGCGGCGACAAATTTGTCCCGGAGTTGAATCTGCTCGATGAGGCCAATCCGGTCATGGGACTTCGTGCCGTGCGCTTTTCCCTCAAGGAAGGCCACCTGTTCCGCACCCAGCTGCGTGCCATACTGCGGGCCGCCGTCCATGGGAATGTCCGGGTCATGTTTCCGATGATTTCCGGTGTGGCGGAGATCCGCGCCTGCCGACATCTTCTGGAAAAGGTTCGCCTGGAGTTGACCGGGGAAGGGATTCCTGTCGGCCCACTCTCGATCGGCATCATGGTGGAGACTCCCGCCGCCGTGCTGATTGCCGATGTCATGGCCAGAGAGGTCGACTTTTTTTCGGTGGGGACCAACGATCTGATCCAGTACTGTCTGGCGATCGATCGTGGCAATGAACATGTCGCCTATCTCTATGAACCTTTGCATCCGGCGGTGCTGCGGGCCCTGCAACGGGTCTGCGCCGCAGCGCGCGATGCCGGGATCGAAATATCCATTTGTGGCGAGATGGCCGGTGAACAGCTCTACAGCCTGGTGCTCATCGGCCTCGGTTTCAGCGAGTTGTCGATGAATCCGGCCAGCATTTCGCGGGTCAAGCGTCTGATGCGTCGATCGACGCTCGCCGAGGCGCGCGAACTGGTTGGCCGGTTGCTGGAACTGCCGACGGGAGCCGAGGTGGTCCAGGCGCTTGAGGCAGAGATGAAACGCCGCTTCCCGCAAATTTTCGAGACCAGCCATTTTTGAAGCCTTGACAGCTTTTTTGCAAAGGGATAACGTTCAAAATTCATCTTTATTCAGCAAGGAGTTGTTCCCATGGCAATGACTGATTTTCTCTTCACTTCCGAATCGGTAACCGAAGGTCATCCGGACAAAATCGCCGATCAGGTGTCCGATGCGATCCTCGATGCCATCCTGACCCAGGATCCGAAAGCCCGGGTGGCTTGCGAAACGCTGGTGACCACCGGCATGGCGGTGATTGCCGGGGAGATCACCACCACGGCCCGCATCGATTATCCGATCATCGTCCGCGATACGATCCGCGAGATCGGCTACGATGATTCCGCCAAGGGTTTCGATTGCGAGACCTGCGCGGTGCTCACCTCCATCGATCGCCAGTCGCCGGACATCTCTCAGGGAGTGACCGAAGGGGAGGGTCTGTTCAAGGAGCAAGGCGCCGGCGATCAGGGCCTGATGTTCGGTTACGCCTGCAACGAGACGGCCGAGCTGATGCCGATGCCGATCATCTTCGCCCACAAGCTGACCAAGCGCCTTTCCACCGTACGCAAGAACGGCATGCTCCCGTTCCTGCGCCCCGACGGCAAGTCGCAGGTGTCGGTCCAATACATCAACGACAGGCCGATCCGCGTCGACTCGGTGGTGGTCTCCTCCCAGCATGCCCCGGACGTCACCTACGAGACGCTGCGCGAGGCGATCATCGAAGAGGTGGTCCGTCAGGTGATCCCTGCCGACCTGATGGACGAGAAAACCAAATTCTTCATCAACCCGACCGGACGTTTCGTGGTTGGCGGACCGATGGGTGACTGCGGTCTGACCGGGCGCAAGATCATTGTCGACACTTACGGTGGGCAGGGGTCCCACGGTGGTGGCGCCTTTTCCGGCAAGGATCCTTCCAAAGTCGACCGCAGCGCCTCATACATGGCTCGTTACGTAGCCAAGAACATTGTCGCCGCCGGCCTGGCCGGCAAGTGCGAGGTGCAGGTGGCCTACGCCATCGGCATCGCCGAGCCGGTCTCGGTGATGATCAATACCTTCGGTACCGGCAAGATCTCCCCCAACCGCATCGCCCAGATTGCCCGTGAGGAGTTCGACCTGCGGCCGCGAGCGATTATCGAGACGCTCGACCTGCTGCGCCCGATCTACAAGCAGACGGCGGCTTATGGTCACTTTGGCCGCGAGCTTCCCGAGTTTTCCTGGGAGCGCATCGACCGGGTCGATTCTCTGCGCAAACGGGCGGGGATCTGATCGATCATCAAAAGGCGGGATGACGGGGTGAGCCGTAAGGTTCGCCCCGTTGCCGTTATTTAGAGGGATTCCGGTGGTTATCAAAGAAACGTCCCGGCGCCAATGAGTGCACAGCACGACGAAGATTCCTTCTGGGGGGGGATCGTCAAGTCGATGGGCCTGGTCTTTGGTGACGTTGGTACCAGCCCCATCTATACGCTGACGGTTATCTTCGCCCTCACCGAGCCAACCCGGGAAAACGTTTTCGGCATACTCTCGCTGGTCTTCTGGACCATGACCCTGCTGGTCTCCGGCCAATACGCCTGGTTGGCCATGAACCTCGCCAAAAGGGGGCAGGGGGGGGAGATCGTCCTCCGGGAGATCCTCATCAAGATGCTCAGACAGGGGCGGTTGCTTGCCTTTGCCGGGTTTCTCTCCTTCGTCGGCGTGTCGCTGCTGCTCGGTGACGGGGTGATCACCCCGGCGATCTCGATCCTGTCGGCGGTCGAGGGCGCACGTCTGGTTCCCGGTTTCGGAGGCATTCCTCAATGGGTACTGGTCGTGGTCGCCGCTGCCATTGCCATTACCCTTTTCTGCTTCCAGTCGAAAGGCACCGACAAGGTCGCCAAGATTTTCGGCCCGGTCATGGTGATCTACTTCACCGCCCTGTTTGTCTCCGGTCTGGTCTCCATCGCGACCATGCCGTCCGTGGTTGCAACCGTCAACCCCTGGTATGCCATAAGTTTTTTACGTGACAACGGCCTCGGCGGCTTCTTCGTCCTTTCCGAGGTCATTCTTTGCGCCACTGGCGGCGAAGCGCTTTATGCCGACATGGGGCACATCGGCAAGCGTCCCATCATCCGCGCCTGGTATTTCGTGTTCGTGGCGCTGTTCATCAACTACCTGGGCCAGGGCGCCTTCATCATCTCCCACCCCGATGTGCAGAACATCCTGTTCGGCATGGTGCAGTGGGAAGCGCCGCTGCTCTACATCCCGTTTCTGATCATCACCCTGATGGCGACGATCATTGCCTCGCAGGCGATCATCAGCGGGGTCTTCTCCATTGTCTATCAGGGGATCACTACCCGCCTCATGCCACTGATGCGGGTCGAATACACCTCGACCCACATGCAGTCGCAGATCTACATCCCGGCCGTCAACTGGGCGCTGATGGTCGCAGTCATCATGGTCATGTTCCTGTTCCGACGCTCGGAGAACCTGGCGGCGGCCTACGGTATGGCGGTGACCGGTTCGATGACCATCACCTCCATCATGATGATGATCATCTATGCCCACACCACCAAGAAGTGGAAGGTACCGGTGGTGATGATCATTTTCTCCATCGACCTGCTCTACCTGCTCTCGACCTTCTCCAAGTTTCCTCACGGTGCCTACTGGTCGATCATCCTGGCTTCCATCCCGCTGGCGACCATCCTGCTCTGGACCAAGGGACAACGTGCCCTCTACCTGGCCCTGATGCCTCTCGACCGGGAGACGTTCCTGACCAGCTACCGGCAGATTTATGAGCGGGTGCGCATCCCCGGCACCGGGTTGTTCTTCACCCGCGAGGCGCCCTCGATCCCTCCCTACGTAGTGCACTGCATCATTCGCAGCAACATCGTCTATGAGCGCAATGTCTTCGCATCCATCGTGCGCACCGACGAGCCGTTCGGCGTCTTCAGTTGCCTCGGCGAGATTGCCCCGGGGCTGGAATCGTTCGAAATCCAAGCCGGCTACATGGAGGTGCTCGACATCGAGCAGATCCTGCGCGACAACGGCATCCGCGAGAAAGTCATCTTCTACGGCATCGAGGATATCGACACGGGCAACCCGGTCTGGCGGATGTTCGCCATCCTCAAGAAACTTTCGCCGAGTTTCGTGAAGTTCAACAAGCTGCCGTCCAGCAAGCTGCAGGGGGTTGTCACCCGCGTTGAAATGTAGCCCGTGATTTAACCTGCCAGGGAAAAGATGTTTCCCGAACTCTCCATTATCATTCCGACTCTCAACGAGTCGGAAACCCTGCCACGGCTGCTCTCCGATCTGGCACTCCAGGCTGGGGTCGATTTCGAGGTGCTGGTCAGCGACGGCGATTCGACCGACGACACCCGGGATGCCGCGGCGGCTGCCTTGGCCAGCCACCGCCTCGCCGGGCAGGTATTGACCGGCGCTTCCGGCCGTGGCCGTCAGCTTAATCGTGGTGCGGCTCGGGCGCAGGGTGAATGGCTGCTCTTTCTGCATGCCGACAGCCGGCTTCCCGAGCCGACGGCATTGGCCGGCGGTCTCGCTGCCCTGTACAGCGAGAAAAGCCATCGCCTGGCCGGACGCTTTGTCCTGCGGTTCGATCGTCCTGATGCGAAGCGGAATTTCGGCTATTACCTGTGCGAGGTCAAGGCGCGCCTCGATCTGCCGGGCACCATTCACGGCGACCAGGGGTTTCTCCTGCCCAAAACGTTCTTTTGCGAACTTGGCGGCTTTCGCGAGGATTTGCCGGTCATGGAGGATACCCTGTTGGCCGAGGCGGTGCGTGCAGCGGGGAAGTGGCGGCAACTGCCGGCGACCATCGTCACGTCGCCGCGGCGCTTCGAGTCGGAAGGATACGTTGAGCGGCAGACGCTCAGCGCCTTGCTGATGAACTTCGCCATGACCGGCTGGGACGAGCCGTTGCGGCGGACTCCGGAGATCTACCGGGCTCAGAGTCGTACCCGACCGCTGCTGCTGGCGCCGTTCATACGGATGATCGACAGCTGCCTTGGAGAATTGCCGTTTCGGGAACGGGCCAGGATCTGGTATCGTACCGGGGGCTACGTGCGCGGCAACGCCTGGCAGCTGATGCTGCGCCACATCGCGCGGCGTGCATTCGATAAGGCCTTGCCACCTGAAGACGTGCCGCTTGAGCCGGTGCTGCGCTTCCGGCGCCGGTTCGATGCCCTGACCGACCACCCTCCAGGACATTTCACCGCGGCGCTGTTGACCTGGATCTGGTTTCGAACCCTCCGCCGCAAGGCCGTCCGAGGAGAATGACATGCAGCCTGCCACCGTCGAGAGCGCCAACGCCATTTCCCTGCTCAAGACTCTTGGCATTCGCCTGGCTGAAATCGGTGAGAGCCATGCCGTGATGGCGGTGACGGTCGACGACCGTCACCGCAACTATCTTGGCGGGGTTCACGGTGGTCTCATCGCCACCCTGATCGATACCGTCTGCTTTTTCCCGAAGCCGCTGCTGCCCACCGGGCAGGCGGCCACCACGATCGACCTGAACGTCAGCTATGTCCGTCCGGCGGCCCTCGGCGACCGCCTCAGCGCACGTGCCGAACTGCTGCATCTGGGGCGGCGTACCGCCAGTCTGGCGGTCAGGGTCACCGATCAGCATGAACGGTTGATCGCGCACGGCACGACGACCCTGCTGCTGATCGACGAGGCTGTTCCTTCTTCGGGGGTATGCTAAAATGATGGTAAACTTTCAGGCGTTTCATCCGTCTCAAATAAATATCTGACTGGTTCAGCCATTTTTCTGCAGAAAGGGGATCCCCGTGAACATTTTCTATAGACGCATGGTGCTTGCTACTGCAACCTTGCTGGTCCTTGCCTCTTGCACCTTCTATGAAAGCCGGGAAGTGCCGTTCCGGCCGCCCGATCAGATCGCCAACGTCCAGACGGTCGGCGGCGCCAAGGTCGCGGCGGAGCATTACGCCGACAAGTCGATGGCGAAAAAACAGTTCGGTTTTGACATTCGCGGTGCCGGACTGCTGCCGGTCCAGGTCGTGATCGACAATCCGGGGCCTCGCCGCTTCGAGGTCGTTGCCGAGCAGACCTTCCTGGTCGATGCGACCGGTGCCTACTGGAATCTGCTCGACCGCAAGACCGCCTATCAGCGGGTGGAAGCGAGCAGCGAGTACGGCACCATCGTCAAGGGCGGTGCGGAGAGCGGCATGTGGGGTGCGGCCGCCGGTGCCCTGGCCGGGGCGGCGATCGGCATCCTGTCGGGGCACAACGTCGGCGAGGCGGCGGGGATGGGGGCTGCGGCCGGTGCCGCCGGTGGCGCCATCTACGGCGGCGCCAAGGAGGGTTCTTCCGATGAGCCGGGTCGGCAGATCGCCCGGGACCTGGCCAACAAGGATCTGGAAAACCGCATCATCGAGCCGGGGAACCTCGACCGCGGCTTCCTCTTCTTCCCCGGCGAGGCGCCGAGTGCCGGCCAGCTCCGGCTGCAGCTGCGCGATGCGAGCAGCGGCCAGCTCTTCAACACGACGCTGATCTTCTGAGAATCCGGCAGAGGGGAAAAACCGTTGGGGGCTAACAGCGCGCTCCCAACGGTTTTTTTGCTTGCCCGGCCGGCAGTACGGGCGGTATACAGACTGCTCATCGAATCCCAAGGAGAAACACATGAGTCCGCAAGATTTTGTCGTCGCCGACCTCACCCTTGCCGGGTGGGGACAGAAGGAAATCAAGATTGCCGAAACCGAGATGCCCGGACTGATGGCGATCCGCGAAGAGTATGCCGCGCAGCAGCCTCTGAAAGGTGCGCGCATTACCGGCTCGCTGCACATGACCATCCAGACCGCGGTTCTGATCGAGACCTTGAAAGCCCTTGGCGCCGAAGTGCGCTGGGCCTCGTGCAACATCTTCTCGACCCAGGACCATGCCGCCGCGGCGATCGCCGCTGGTGGCACCGCGGTCTTTGCCGTCAAGGGAGAGACGCTGGAACAGTACTGGGAATACACCCACCTGATCTTCGAGTGGCCCGACGGCGGCTATTCCAACATGATCCTCGATGACGGCGGCGACGCCACGCTGCTGCTGCACCTCGGTGCCCGGGCGGAGAAGGATCTGTCGGTCCTTGCCAAGCCGAGCTCGGAAGAGGAAACCATCCTCTTTGCCGCAATCAAAAAGAAACTGGCCGCTGATCCTGTCTGGTATTCAACCCGTCTGGCAAAAATCCAGGGGGTGACCGAAGAAACCACCACCGGCGTGCACCGACTCTACCAGATGCATGAGCGCGGCGAACTGCGTTTCCCGGCGATCAACGTCAACGATTCGGTGACCAAGAGCAAGTTCGACAATCTCTACGGCTGCCGCGAATCGCTGGTCGACGGCATCAAGCGGGCTACTGACGTGATGGTCGCCGGCAAGGTGGCGCTGATTTGCGGCTACGGTGACGTAGGCAAAGGTTCGGCTCAGGCCATGCGGGCCCTGTCGGCCCAGGTCTGGGTGACGGAGGTCGATCCGATCTGCGCACTACAGGCCGCCATGGAAGGCTACCGCGTGGTGACCATGGACTACGCCGCCGACAAGGCCGACATCTTCGTGACCTGTACCGGGAACTACCACGTCATCACTCACGACCACATGGCCCGGATGAAGGATCAGGCCATCGTCTGCAACATCGGTCATTTCGACAACGAGATCGAGGTCGCCGCTCTGGAAAAGTACCAATGGGATGAAATCAAGCCCCAGGTGGATCATGTCATCTTCCCCGACGGCAAACGCATTATCCTGCTGGCCAAGGGGCGGCTGGTCAACCTGGGTTGCGGCACCGGCCACCCGAGCTACGTGATGAGTTCGTCGTTCGCCAACCAGACCATCGCCCAGATCGAAATGTTCACCAATCCCGGCAAATACCCGGTCGGCGTCTACACGCTCCCCAAGCACCTCGACGAGAAGGTGGCGCGCCTGCAGCTGAAAAAGCTCAATGCACAGCTGACCACGCTCACCGAGCAGCAGGCCAACTACATCGGCGTGCCGGTCGCCGGGCCTTACAAGGCGGACCATTACCGGTATTGATTTGTTGCCGGTTGTCGAATGACAAGCGCCCCGCTCGGTCCGAGCGGGGCGCTTTAGTTTTGCCTGGAGATGGTGAAGCTGATCAAAAATGCCCAGGTGCAAGGCGCCTGAAAACCGAGAAGTGAGGCGTACCGCAAGGTACGTCGCAGCGACGAGGTTGAGGGCAACGCCGCAGACGGGCGTTTTTCATCAGTTGTCCAGCGTTAAAAACAGCCACGCTCCGACCAGCAGCAGCAGGATATTCGCCGACCAGGCGGCAAGGGGGAGAGGCAGCAGACCGGCGGTGCCGAGGGCCATGCCGATGGCCTGCAGGGCAAAGTAGGCAAGAAAGGTTGTCAGGCTGACGGCGATGCCGAGACCGAGGTTGGCCTTGCGGCCGCGATGCAGGGCGAACGGTACTCCCAGCAGAACCATCAGCAGCGGCGTTGCCGAGCGGGCCAGGCGCAATTGCCACTCGGCCAGATAGAGGCTGGAATCGTGCCCTTCCTGGCGCAGTCGGCGGTCCAGATGCAGTAAATCGGCAAAGCTCATCTCCTGGGGCTTGTACCAGATTTCGAGCATCTCTTCCGGGGGGCGGCCAAGATTCAGGGGAAGCTCCCGATGTCGATTGAAGCTGACGATATCCTGAGTCGCCGGATTGAAGACCCGCTCGGTCGCATCGAGCAGCAGCCAGCGCCCCCCCTCTTGATGACGTGCAAGGACGGCCTCGACTCGCCGGCTCAAATGGAATGTCTCATCGAGCTCCAGAACGGTCAATCCTCGCACCTCCCTGCGCTCCGGGAACGATTGAGCGACACTGATGATCCGTTGCTCGTCACGGAAGTAAAGGTTTTCGGTGGTGTGCGCAACCGGTTTGTAGCCCTTGATTTCGGTGGCAAGGATATAGGCTGACTCCCGGGCCGACCACGGGACCAGCCAGGCATTGCCCAGTAGAGTCGCCAGACACAAGAGTGCGCCGACGATGAATACCGGGCGAGTGGCCTGCCAGAGACCGATCCCGCAGCTTCGCAAGGCAGTGATCTGACTGGTCCGGGCGAGGAGCCCGACCGTTGCAAACGCCGCCAGCAGGATCGCCATCGGCAGTGATTGATCAAGCATGAATGGCAGCTTGTACAGCGGATAGCGGAGATAATGGCCCAATGCGGCATGGTACTCGATGAAATCATCGACCCTCTCGAAGAATTCGATCAGGCCGTAGAGTCCGACGAGCACCACGAGGATGACGACGAGATTGCGCAGGAACAGTGCGGCGATGTGGCGGTCAATCGTGCGCATTGCGTCGCCCCAGGCGTTGTTTGATGAAAAGTACCCCGTTGTCGATTTCGACCAGCAGCCAGCTTGGGCGTTCCAGTGCGCTCTGGCGCAGCAGATAGAGGCCGGTCAGCAGAAACGCCAGGTGCAGGGTCCAAAAGGAAAGCGCGGGGTGGATGTGAAGTTCGGTGGCCAGGGTTGCTGCCGCGGACGTAAGCAGATAGTAGATCAGGTAAATCAGCAGGCCCGCGGTGAAGCCGCCACTGCTGCCGGATCGCTGGGTCTGCATTGCGAACGGCAGGATAAACAGCGCGAACAGTATCGGTGCCAAAGGCGCGCACAGGCGGCTGTGCAGTTCGGCGCGGGCGGCCCAGCCGCGCTCGTCCCCCGACTGTGTGGCCTGCCACAGACTGCCCATGGTCATTTCATTGGGACTGATGCGCTGGGCAAACTTGGGCGCCGTCATGGTGGTACCCAGGTTGGGACGGATGTCGTAGCGGTTGAAGCGGATCACCTGGTAGGCGCCAGTCGTGGCATCTGCCTCCTGCCGGTGCATGGCGCCATCATACAGCTGCAGCGTGATGGACTGCTCCTGCGGATTGCTGACCAGACGGCCGGAATCGGCGAAGATCACCAGCGGTCCCTCCACCCCCTGCGTCTCGACAATGAAGATTCCTGTCATCTGCCCGCTGCGCTCGTCAAGGTGGTCCGCATAAAGGACAAGGTTCTTGAACTGTTTGATGAACAGATGCTTCTGCAGGCTGATGCTGGCTTTGCTGCGGGTCATTTCGAGCAGGGTGGCCTTGAACGTCCGTTTTCCCCAGGGCGCCACCCACATGGCAATCAGGGCCGTGAGCAGGGCGCAGATCAGGGCGAGGGCAAAGACCGGGCGGGCCATGTTCAGCAATCCGACCCCCGTTGCCCGCAAGGCGGTGATTTCGTTGTCTGCGCACAACCGACCCAGGCCGATCAGTCCTCCCATCAGGAAGGCCAGCGGCAGGGCAATCGCCATAAATGGCAGCAGCATGGTGGAGAGCAGGGTCAGAAGGCTGGCTGCTTCGACCCCTTTGTTGATCACCAGGTCGGCCAGCTGGACCAGGCGGCCGGTCATCAGCACGAGTGTGAAGACCAGCAGGCACAAAAGAATCGGGGTCAGGAGTTCCCGGACAAGGTAGCGGTTGATGATATTGCGTGGCATGGGACGACATCATAGTGCAGCAGGGAAGCAGATGTAAACGGGCTTTTCGGCAAAAACCGCTTGATTTCCCGGCGAAACACGTGGTATGTAACCGTGCTGTTCAAAATACGCACGTCCCCTGACTTGCAGTCCGGTGCCCGGCAGATGCCGGGTGGACCGCGGGGCTGACGGGGGCGGAGGCCCAAAAACCACCCAGCAAGGAGAAGGAAACCATGTCGCAGATCACCATGAAACAGCTGTTGGAGGCCGGTGTCCACTTCGGCCACCAGACCCGCCGGTGGAACCCGAAGATGAAACCGTATATCTTTGGCGCTCGCAATGGCATCTACATCATTGACCTGCAGAAGACGGTCCGCTACTTCAGGACCGCCTATAATTTTCTGCGCGAAGTGTCCCAGCACGGTGACAAGGTTCTGTTTGTCGGCACCAAGAAGCAGGCCCAGGAGGCAATTCTCGAAGAGGCCGCCCGCGCCGGGCAGTTCTACGTGAACAACCGCTGGCTCGGCGGCATGCTGACCAACTTCAGCACCATCAAGCGCAGCATTGATCGGCTCAAGAAAATCGAGGCGATGGCCCAGGACGGCACCTATGACCTGCTGACCAAGAAGGAAGTTCTCCAGCTCGAGCGCGAAAAGGCCAAGCTGGAGAGGAGCCTTGGCGGGATCAAGATGATGACTCGCCTGCCGGGCGCCATCTTCGTCATCGATCCGAAGAAAGAGAACATCGCTGTCAAAGAGGCCCGCAAGCTGGGTATTCCGGTTGTGGCGGTGGTCGACACCAACTGCGACCCGGAAGAGATCGACTACATCATCCCCGGCAACGACGACGCCATCCGCGCTATCCGCCTGTTTGCCCAGAAGATGGCGGATGCCTGCGTTGACGGCGCCGCGGCTCGTGAGGAAGACCTTCGCGCCGACGTCGCGGTCGAGGCGGCCCCGGCTGTTGCCGAGGAGCTGGTCGCCGCGGCCGAATCGGCCAGCGTCGAGGAGCCGGCGGCGGAAGGCTGAACCGCCACGGTCACGTATTGAACGGAGGCGGTCCGCAAGCGGGCCGCCTTTTTACCGTCTTTCCCCGGAACGGCGGATATCCCCGGATAAATCTCTACTGACACAATAGAAGGAGACATGACATGGCAACGATTACCGCAAGCATGGTGTCCGATCTGCGCGCCAAGACCGGCGCCGGGATGATGGACTGCAAAAAGGCTCTGACTGAAACCAACGGTGACATGGAGCAGGCGATCGACCTGCTGCGCAAGAAGGGACTTTCCGCCGCCGCCAAGAAGGCCGGCCGCGTGGCTGCCGAGGGCCTGGTGGCGGTTGCCGGGCAGGGGGATTGCTGCGCGGTGGTCGAGGTCAACTCGGAAACCGACTTCGTCGCCAAGAATGAGGCATTCCAGGGGCTGGTCAACGGTGTCGCCCAGGTTGTCCTGGAGAAGAACCCGGCCGACCTCGATGCGCTGCTGGCCCTGCCATTCCCCGGTACCGGCCGCACCGTGCTTGAGGAGCAGACCCACCAGGTGGCGACCATCGGCGAGAACATCAACGTGCGCCGCTTCGCCCGCCTGAGCGTTCCGGCCGGCGTGGTGGCCAGCTATGTCCACGGCGCCGGCAAGATCGGCGTGCTGGTCGCGCTGGAAACCGCCAAGGTCGACGACCGGGTCGCGACCCTTGCCCGCCAACTGGCGATGCACGTCGCCGCCGCCAGCCCCCAGTACCTTGAGCGCGGCCAGGTGCCAGCCGATGTCCTCGAGCGTGAAAAGGATATCTACCGCGCCAAGGCCAAAGAGAGCGGCAAACCGGACAACATCATCGAGAAGATCCTCGACGGTCAGGTCAACAAGTTCTACGGCGAGATCTGCCTGATCGAACAGGCCTACGTCATCGACCCCGACCAGAAGATCGGCA
>JAMPXI010000169.1 GCA_023701265.1 Desulfuromonadales bacterium
CGCCACCATCCGTCAGGCCCTGGCCGAGGCGCTGCGCCAGGAGGAGCATTCTGCCCACGATCTCTCGCGGCTGGTCGGCATCCCGGAAAGGGTGGTGGCCGACCATCTCGAACATCTCGCCAAAAGCCTTCCCGCCCACGGCGAGCGCCTGACCTTGACCCGGCCCGAATGCCTCACTTGCGGCTACGCCTTCCCCGATCGCCAACGCCTGACCCGGCCGTCGCGCTGCCCGCAGTGCCGGGGCACCCATCTGGCCGAGCCGGTCTTTCACATCGACTCGGCCGAAAAATAGGTTATATTTGTTGTCCAGACCACGGACAGCGAGGCTCCCATGACCACGGACATGTTTTGCAGGAACCTCTCCGAGCGGGTTGCCGCCAGCGGCACCGATCAACGCCTGGAAACCATCGCCGGCTGCCTGGCGACTTTGCCGCTGTAGCAGGCTCCGCCATAACGGTGCCAAGGCACCTCGACCATTGCCAGCAATCGGAGGTCCGATGAACATCTCCTTCCACGGCGCCGCCCGGGACGTGACCGGCTCCTGCCATCTGGTCGAGTGCAACGGCACCCGGATCCTGATCGACTGCGGCTTCTTCCAAGGAAGCCGCGAACTTGAGGAGGACAATGCCGACGACTTCGGCTTCGACCCGGCGGCGATCGACTTTCTGCTGCTGACCCACGCCCATCTCGACCACTGCGGGCGCATCCCGCTCCTGGACAGCCGCGGCTTCAAGGGGGAGGTCATTGCCACGGGAGCGACCCGCGAGCTCGCCCGCCTGGTCATGCTCGACGCCGCCGGCCTGCAGGAGGAGGAAGCGCGCTACCTGACCCGTCGCGCCCAGAAGCGCGGCCGGGCCGGCACGACAGTCGAGCCGCTGTACACCATCCTCGACGCTCTCAACGCCCTCGAGCACTTCGGTCGAACCGCGCACTACAACCAGCCCCTGGAACTGGCACCGGGAATCCGGGCCACCTTCATTGACGCCGGACACATCCTCGGTTCGGCCTGTATCGTGTTGGAACTGACCGAGGGGAGCAAACAGCGCCGCGTGCTCTTCTCCGGCGACCTCGGCCTCAACGCCCGACCGATCCTGCGCGATCCGGCCACCCCGCCAGCCGTCGATATCGTGATCATGGAAAGTACCTACGGCGACCGCCAGCACAAACAGCTGCAGCCGTCCATCGAGGAGTTTTACCAGGCGATCGCCGCCACCGTGCGGCACGGCGGCAACGTGGTCATTCCCACCTTTGCCTTGGAACGGGCCCAAGAGATTCTGTTTTATCTGCATACCGGCAAGGAAACTGGAGTGTTGCCTGGGACGCTGCAGGTCTTTCTCGATTCCCCCATGGCCATCTCGGCCACGCAGATCTTCAAGCGCCATCCTGAATGCTACGATGCGGAGACTGCCGAGCTGTTCCGCACCGGCCGTGATCCCTTCCTGTTCTCCGGATTGCACTTCACGCGGGAGACCAGCGAATCGATGGCCATCAACAAGGTCACCGGCGGGGCAGTGATCCTGGCCGGCGCCGGCATGTGCACCGGCGGGCGCGTCCGCCATCATCTCAAGCACAATCTCGGCCGCCCGCAATGCAGCGTGGTCTTCGTCGGCTTCGCCGCCCAGGGGACGCTGGCGCGCCAGATTGTGGACGGGGCGAAGACCGTCAGCATCTTCGGCGACGACTATCCGGTGCGCGCCCGTATTCACACCATCGGCGGCTTTTCGGCTCACGCCGGTCAGACCGAACTGCTGGCCTGGCATCGGCAGACCGGCAACCCTGCAACCACCTTCCTGGTGCATGGTGAGCCGGAGAGCATGGCCACCCTCAGCCGCCTGCTGGGCAACACCAACGTCAAAATGCCGGAAATCGGTCAGCGCTTCGAGCTGTAACAAACGGGGCAGAACCGAAAAGACTTCCCCTCCCCTGGCGGGAGGGACCGCAGGGGAGAGGCTACTGGCAATGACCATCCAGAACCGTATCGACTCAATCTTCCCGACCTGGGACGAGATCCCCGCGCAGCACCGGATTCCGGCAACCGTCGAGCTGCGCGAATATCTGATCGACGGGGAACTGCGCCGTCTTGACGGGGCCAGCCAGGAGGTGTTCTCGCCGGTCTGCGTCAAAACCGCCAGAGGCCTGGAACGCCACCGGATCGGCAGCTTCCCGCTGATGACCGAGACAGAGGCCCTGGCGGTCCTCGACGCGGCGGTGGCGGCCTACGACAACGGCCGGGGCGCGTGGCCGACCATGGCCGTGAGCGAGCGGATCCGGCACGTACAGCTCTTCGCCGCGCGCATGAAGGAACGGCGGCTTGATGTGGTGCGCCTGTTGATGTGGGAGATCGGCAAGGCGCTGAAGGATGCCGAAAAGGAGTTCGACCGGACCGTTGCCTACATCAATGATACCGTCGATGCGCTCAAGGATCTCGACCGGACCTCCTCGCGCTTTATCATCGCCGAGGGGATCATCGGCCAGATTCGCCGCGCCCCCCTGGGGGTGACCCTGTGCATGGGGCCATACAACTACCCGCTGAACGAGACGCTGACCACCCTGATCCCGGCACTGATCATGGGCAACACCACGGTGCTCAAGCCGCCACGCCACGGCGTCCTGCTCTTTTCGCCGCTGCTCGAAGCGTTCCGTGACGCCTTCCCGCCGGGGGTGGTCAATACCCTGTTCGGCATGGGACGGACGGTGGTCCCGCCGCTGATGCGTTCGGGGAAGGTCGACGTGCTCGCCTTCATCGGCAGCAGCAAGGCGGCCAACGCCCTGCAGAAGGAGCATCCCAAGCCCCACCGCCTGCGGCTGGTGCTCGGGCTGGAGGCGAAAAACCCCGCCATCGTCCTGCCGGATGCCGACCTGGATCTGGCCGTCGCCGAGTGCCTCGCCGGCAGCCTGTCATTCAACGGCCAGCGCTGCACCGCCCTGAAGATTCTTTTCGTCCACGCAAGCATCGCCACCGACTTCATCGCCCGTTTCAGCGCAGCCCTCACCCGCCTGGGGACCGGCATGCCCTGGGAGCCGGGAATCACCATCACCCCCCTCCCCGATGAGGAGAAGCCAGGCTACCTGACCGGGCTGATCGATGACGCCCGGCAGTTCGGCGCCGAGGTCGGCAACGAAGCGGGGGGGGCGATCAACGGTTCCTTCTTTCACCCGGCCCTGCTCTTTCCGGTAAACGAGCGAATGCGCCTCTGGCGCGAGGAGCAGTTCGGCCCGGTGGTCCCGGTCGTTCCCTTCACGGATATCGAGACCCCGATCCGCTACATCGAGGAATCGAACTACGGCCAGCAGGTGAGCATCTTCGGCCGCGATGCGCAGCAGTTGGCCCGACTGATCGATCCGCTGGTCAACCAGGTCTCGCGCGTCAACCTCAACAGCCAGTGCCAGCGCGGACCCGACGTCTTCCCCTTCACCGGGCGCAAGGACTCGGCGGTCGGCACCCTGTCGGTCTCCGATGCCCTGCGGGCCTTCTCGATCCGGGCGATCGTCGCCGCCAAGGAACTCGACCTGAACCGGCAGATCATCGGCGACATCACCCGGGAGCACCGCTCGAACTTCCTCTCCACCGATTTTATCCTCTGACCGGCGAGATCAATCGATGAACCAGCCCTTCCGTGACCACTTTGCCCCCGTCGCCACCAGCTATGCGGACTTTCGTCCCCGTTACCCGCGGGAGCTGTTTGCCTGGCTGGCGTCGCTCGTCCCCCGCTGTGAGCTGGCCTGGGACTGCGCCGCCGGCAGCGGCCAGGCCTCAACCGACCTTGCCGCGCACTTCGCGCGCGTGGTGGCCACGGACGCCAGCCCTGCACAGATCGACGCGGCCCTTCCACACCCGCGCATCGAATACCGGGTTGCGCCGGCGGAGGCGTCC